>CAVAXR010000012.1:0-17042 GCA_963592375.1 Oribacterium sp.
GTCTGAGGAGGAGAAGGCAAAGAGAGCGGAAGCCAGAGCAGCGGAAAAGAAGCGGAAGGCCGAGCTCAAAAAGCAGGCTGCGAAAGAAAAGAAGGCGAATGACGAAAAGGCGGCAGCGGAGAAAGCTGCAGTAAAAGGGTCAGATCAGAGCTGGGAAAATCTGGGCAAGCAGCTGCTTGGTGACAGCAAGCTGGATAAGGCCACAAAATTTGTCAATGCCATCAATAAGGAAGCAGAAAAGTACGAGAAGAACCTGAAGCACCGGATCGCGAAGGATGACATTGATGAAATGGTGCATAACTCCTGGCACAAGGATGCTGCCGAGAATGTGGAGGATTTCAAGGCGACTATGGCCAATGATCCCAGATGGCAGAAGCGCAAGAAGTACCAGCTGAATGATACGATTCTGAAGGCCCGTTTTGAAAAGATTTTCAAAATCAAGGTAAGCCAGGAAAAGAAAGAAGAGGATACATTGCTGGGCGCATTTGTCAAGCTGGGCGAAAATATTAACAAGGTGAAGAAGTCCTTTGATATTCACAGCTACAGTGCATTTAAGGGCGTAAAGGAGTTTCAGACCGCGGTCGCTGCCTATAAGGAGGCGAAGAAAAAAGAGGCCAGAGAAAAGGCCGGCATAAAAGAGGGCGAGGAAGAGAAGAAGGAAGAGAAAAAAGAAAAGGAAGAAGGTGTGCTGGACAAGCTGAAGAAGGCCGGCGAAACCGCTGAAAAGGTTTCTACCAAGATGTTTGATGTGTTCCAGCGCATTGAGGATGCCAGAGAGAATAATAAGAATATTGAAAAGTTCACAGGAGCGATCGAAGGCGGACTGCAGCTTGTCGATGAGATCGCAGACGGTAAGCTCAGTGAATTCGGATCCCCGATGCTGAAGGCCACGAATAAGATAGCTGCACTGGGTGAGGATCCCAAGAATCTGAAAAATTATACTGGAGTTGCGAAAGCAGGAAGCGATGTCGTCAAGCAGTTTGCAGGTGAGTCAAGCGGAACGAAGAAGGTTGGAAAGGTAAGCGATACACTCGATCTCATCAAGGATGTCAAGGATGACATTCAGGAACGGATGGAAAAGTTCGAGAATCATACGGCGGAGCCGGAAGACTATGCTGCAGTGACCAAGGACTTCACAAAGCTCATTAAGAACGGTCTCGGCTATGCCGGCATGGATGCTGCATATATTGACAGCTTCAATAAGGCGGTGGATGGCTTTGCAAATATTGCAAACGGGAAGAATACAAAGATCAATCTTCTGGAGGTTGGCAAGCAGATCCTGACCACTGCAAATGAAATCGAGAAAGCGGTTAAGGGAAAGGGCGGCCTCGGAACGGAAATCGCCATTCTCGGCGCCATCGAGGATGCGGCAAAGAATATGGAAAGCTTCATTGATCTGACGGATATGAATCATCGGATCGAAAATATGAGCGAGGAATCGAAGGGCAAGGGACTGGATCAGCTCGATGCAGAGCTTGTGAGTCACGGCGGCGACGACATTATCGGACGAAATAATGTGAAAAGGTACCAGATCGTCGGAAAAACCGTAGAAAGTGCCGTTGGAACCGGCATCGGACTCGCCAGCGGCGGCAGCGGCATGCTGATATACAACATTGCAAAGCCGGTTTTCGAGAGGCTGGGCGGCAACATGCTGGAGAGTCTGAAGTCGGGTCTGGATGAGGAGCTGATGCAGAAGGATGTTTTCGGCAGCCTGGATGAGTATGAAATTATTCGGACTGCTCATGGATTACGGGATGACGAGATTCGGAGATTCATCCGGCGGGAAACAGACAGCGTGGATTATACCCATGTAGCAGACAAGGTTCGACTGGATCTGGCAATGAAGCTGATCGAAAACAAGGGTAAGGACAATGGCTTCGGAAAGCTCGGAAAAGCGGCGCTCGGCGAGAAGGCTACGGACAATAAGGCCATCCTGAATCTGTTTGGCTTTGATGACGTACAGAGTGCAGCAAAGAAGATCTGGGGCCAGGATGAGCAGCTGAAGGAAGCGGATCCGCTGTCTCTGGGGGATGAGGACTTCAGCTTGTTCCCGGAAGAGGAAAATGAAAAGCCGCTGGCTAAGGCAGAAACGCGCAAGAAGGTGCCGCTGTTCCCGGAAGATGATAAGAAGGTGACGAAGACAGCTGCCCGGAAGAAGGTGCCGCTGTTCCCGGAAAACACGAAGAAGACGGAAGCGAAAAAAACAGGAAGCAAGACAAATGAGACAAAGAAAAAGAAAGTAAGAATGTTCGAAGGAATGTAAAGGAGAGGAACACAGCCGGAATGGGATTCCCATTCCGGCTGCTTTTTCGCTGTATGATTTTATGCTTGCCAAAAACGAAAGGGTATGCTATATTGAATGAGTTGCCACAATAGCACAGTTGGTAGTGCATTTGATTCGTAATCAAAAGGTCACCGGTTCGAGTCCGGTTTGTGGCTCTAAGGGTCTGAGGATGACGAGAATTCGTTGTTTTCAGGCTTTTTTCATACATGGAGGTTCTATGGAATTTATCAGAAAGAGAAAGCGGGATCTGATTCTACTGGCTGCGCTGCTGCTGATCCTGCTGGTCAGCACGGTGCTTTTGCTCTGCCGACATTTTACAGAAAATGCAGACGGTGGGCTGATGGTTTCGGTGCAGTCCGGTTCACAGCTGATTCTGGAGGTGCCGCTCAGCGAGGACGGATGGTATGTGATCGAGAACGGGGTGGCGGAGAAGGCAGAAGCAGATCTGACCCTGGCATCGCTCGGTGAGGAGGCGGCGCCGTCAAAAAACTGGGTGAACATTCTGGAAATCAAGGATGGCAGTCTGCGGATGACGGAGTCAAATTGCGACAATCAGGTATGCGTACAGACCGGCAGTCTGACGGATGCTTCCCATGACTTTCCGATTGTCTGTTTGCCGCACGGACTGATCATTACGATAGAGGAGCCGGAAGGCGGGGAGGGATAGGCATATGTTTCTGGTGGAAAAAGGAAAGCAGCTCCTGCAGCTTATCAAGGCGGTGAATCCATGGGCGCTTCTGATTTGGACCGTTTATGTGGGCGGTGTTCTGCTGCTGATCTATGCCCTGATGCAGCTGGTGCATGCGGCAGAGGCGAAGGATAGGGACAGTGTGAAGCGGGCATTGCTTGCAGCGGCAGCAGCTGCCGTGCTGCTGGTGCTGAAGCCGGTTGCCTACAGCTTGGGATGGATCTGAAGCGCCGCACAATACAGTGAAATTTATAAGAAAACTTTACGAAATCCGGTTAGACCTTGCGGGATAATTTTCCATGCCTTATTATAGAACGCAGTGAAATGCGGATGGATAGGAGATTATCTATGCAGAGAAGCAGACAAGAAAACAGACAGCAGAGAAAAACAGCAGTGCTGAGGGGGCTTGCCCTTTCGGCTGTGCTTTGCACTGCCGTTAGCTTTCCGGCGCTGGCGGGCCGTTGGCAGAAGGGCAGTGGGAGGAACACCGGCAAATGGTGGTACAACACGCAGGACGGCGGCTATGCAAAGGACGGCTGGTACTGGATCGACGGGGATGAGGACGGCATTGCAGAGTGCTACTACTTTGACGCGGACGGCTGGCTGGTGACGCAGGGCACGGTGGACGGCTATCAGCTGGCATCGGATGGGGCCTGGATGGACTCCGGCGTGGTTGTGGTCAAGAATGTGGCCGGCAGCACAGATGTCTATACGAGCGGAGAAAATGAGATCAGCACCGGAACCTTGGAGCTGGGCTCGGATATGGATCTGGGAACCGAGATTGAATTCGAGGATCCGACGGAGGAAACGAAGAGCACAGACGGCAGGAGCGATAAATCCGCTGTGGAGGCGGGAACATCTCCGGACAGCACTGCGATGGTGAGCGGTCAGAGTACTGCTTCGGATAATGTCGGCGGCACCGAGGTGATCACAGTGGGCAGCGGACCGCAGGCCTCCAAGACAGAGGACAGCAGCGGCGGCCCGGGCAGCAGTTCCGGCAGCAAGAAGAAGACAGTTGTGCAGGCGTATACCGGAAATGTCGGCAGCAGCGCAGCCGATCTGCCGAAGTCAGATCCTACAGAGCTGATCGAATATGCAAGAAGCTTCATCGGTGTGCTTCCGTATGTTGCCGCCGGTACTTCTCTGGAAAGCGGTGCGGACTGCTCCGGCTTCACACAGCAGATCTTCAAGCACTTCGGCATTACGATTCCGAGAGACTCCCGTTCACAGTATGCGGCTTCTACGAAGGTTTCCGCTTCAGAGCTGCAGCCGGGTGACCTGATCTTCTATGGATCATCTCCGTCTACGATCTACCACGTAGGTATCTACAGCGGCAACGGCACGATTATCCATTGTACGAAGACCGGTGATTATGTGCGTGAGCACAATGTCTTCTACAGCAAGCCTTACGGCTACGGAAGATATACAAAGTAAAAGGAAAATACACAGAAAAAGCCGGCCTCATGAGGAGGCCGGCTTTTTTGTGCTCCGGAGCAGCAGGAAAATGCGGATTTGACCGGCATTTCCCCGGCTGCCTTTTGAAGCTGTATGTTTCAGACGCGGATATTGGCACGCTTGAATTCCTTTTCCAGTTCACGCTTCTGTGAACGCTTCTTCATGTCCTCGCGCTTATCGTAGAGCTTTTTGCCGCGGCAGAGACCGATTTCGACCTTGACGAGACTGTGCTTGAGATATACCCGGAGAGGGACCAGAGCATAGCCCTGTTCCTGCAGCTTGCCGGCGAGCTTATGGATTTCCGCCTTGTGCAGCAGCAGCTTCCGGTCACGGAGAGGATCCTTGTTGAAGATATTTCCCTTTTCATAGGGATTGATGTGCATGCCGTAGATCATCACCTGTCCGTTTTTGATCTGACAGAAGGCCTCCTTAATGGAGCACTGACCAAGACGCAGAGACTTGACCTCTGTGCCCACCAGCTCGATGCCGCACTCGATGGCCTGCTCCACAAAGTAATCATGGTGGGCCTTTTTATTGTTTGCAATCAGCTTGATTCCTGTATCTGCCATGGCTTGACCTCCTTAGTCTGAAAGCAGCGGATTTTCCAGTATGAAATCAATGTTTCTTGTGAGCTTGTCCACATTCATGACGGTCACCCGTACATGATCGCCGAGCCGGTATGACTTTCCGGTGTGCTCGCCGACGAGCTCATAGCGATCCTCGTGGAAAACATAGTAGTCGCCGTCCATGAGGCGGACAGAAACCATTCCCTCCACGGTATTGGGCAGCTCCACATACATGCCGTAGTTTGTTATGCCGGAAATGATGCCGTCGAAGGTTTCACCGATATGCTGACGGATGTATTCGCATTTCTTCAGCTTATCGGTTTCCCGTTCGGCTTCATCTGCCCGGCGTTCAAGGGTAGAGCAGCGGTCTGCTGCCGAGGGCAGCAGCTCATGGTAATGCTCGATGCGCTTTTTCCGGAGCTCGCCCCGCAGGTTTTCCTTGATGATCCGATGAATCTGCAGATCCGGGTACCGGCGGATGGGAGAGGTGAAATGCGTATAATACTGCGCGGCCAGTCCGAAGTGTCCGCTGCACTCCGTGGCATAGCGGGCCTGCTTCATGGAACGAAGCGTCAGAACCTTGATGACGGCTTCCTCGGGCTTCCCCTGTATGGAGTCCAGCAGCTTCTGTACCTCCTTCGGGCGAATGCTGTCCTCGTCCCGCATCCGGAGAAAGTGGCCGTAATTGGAGACCAGCAGACCCAGCTGCCTGAACTTTTCCGGATCCGGCTTTTCGTGGACGCGGTACAGGAAGGGCAGCTGCTGCCAGAAGAAGTCTTCAGCGACGGTTTCATTGGCCGCCAGCATGAAGTCCTCGATCAGCATATTGGCTTCGTTTCGTTCGTAGGGAAGGATATCCTTTACGCGGCCTTTATCGTCCAGAAGAATTTTGGCCTCCGGAAAATCAAAGTCAATGCCGCCGCGTTCATGCCTGCGCTTCCGCAGAAGCTCGGCCAGCGCCTGCATTTTCCGAAGCAGCGCTTCATAGGGACGATAGCTCTCGAGATCCTCGCCGTTGGTCAGCGGGAGACCGTTTAAGAGCGCATGTACAGCGGTATAGCTCATGCGCTTGTCGGAGCGGATCAGGCTTTCGCAGATCTCGTGCCCGAGAATCCGGCCCTCGCGGTCAAAATCCATGATGCAGCTGAGTGTCAGCCGGTCCTCACCTTCATTGAGCGAGCAGATGCCGTTCGAGAGAGCCCGCGGCAGCATGGGAATCACCCGGTCTGTCAGATAAACAGAGGTGCCGCGATTCAGGGCCTCCTGATCGAGCAGCGAGTGCTCCTGCACATACTCCGAAACATCAGCAATATGCACATACAGCCGATACTGCTGCCGTGTTTCGTCATATTCCAGTGAAATCGCATCGTCCAGATCCTTGGCGTCCTCGCCGTCGATGGTAATGGTGGTGAGAGCGCGGAAGTCATGTGCCGCGCGCCCGGCGGCAGTTTCCGGGGTGATCTGCTCCGGCACGTCCTCGGCGGCCTGCATCACCTCCTTCGGAAAGGCCTCCGGCAGTCCGTAGGCCCGGACAATGGAGAGAATGTCCACACCGGGATCGGAAACGTGGCCGAGAATTTCCGTGATCACGCCCTCCGGCTTATGATGGGCATCCCCGTAGTTCATGATGCGGGCAACCACCTTGTGTCCGTTGACAGCACGCATATCCTTTCCCTGCGGGATAAAGATGTCCTTCAGAAGCTTCGGATTGTCCGGAATGACGAAGCCGCTCTGCTTGTTTTTATGGTAAATGCCGACGACCTCCGCATTTGCGTGCTCCAGCACCTGCGTGACCATTCCCTCGGCACGGCCGGAAGCGGAATGGGCGCCGGCCTGCTGCCGGTTTTCCTTTACAATGAGAATGCGTACGCGGTCGCCGTCCAGTGCCATGCCGACATTGTCTGCGGGGATAAAGATATCCTGTTCCCGGCCCTCGATGGTTACGAAGCCGAAGCCGCGGGCATGGGCATGGAAGGTGCCGACATGCGTGAAGCTTTCACGCTTCCCGTAGCGGCCATGCACGGAGAGGCCGATTTTTCCTTCGGAAACGAGGACATCCAGCACTTCCTGGAGCGAATGCCGCTCCGCCTTCGGAATCCCCATGAGGTTCGCCATTTCCTTTGTCTTCATGGGGGTATAGATTTTATCGTTCACGAGCTCAACGATCAGCTCGCCGAGCTTTTTCTTCTGGTAGTCTTCCATAAAACTCCTTGTATATTGTGAGAGGGGTGGGGCGGCTGGATTGGGAAAATGCTGATTTAAGCGTTTTCCTGCTCCTGCCGGATTTTCGCTGCGAAGCCCGTTTGGTGACAAAAAAAGCCTGCACACGATCGGTGTACAGGCTTTTGATGCAGCTGAGAATTACCAGATGATATCCAGAGCGAGAACCACGATAAAGAAGAGCACTGCGCCGATCTTTGTGAATTTCTCCAGATTGCCCTCCATGGAGCGGCCTCTGTTTCTGGACCAGTAGGTATCTGCCATGCCGGAAATCGCGCCAAGACCCTGGCTCTTGCCCTCCTGCATCAGAACGATGGCTGAGAGTGCAACTCCCAGAATCATCAGTATAATCACAAGTGCGATTTTCATAAATCTTCACCACCTCACGCATGTATATTCATTCATAGACCAATCCATCCTAGCATAGTATGTCTTAAAAAGCAAGCGGATTATGCCGGAGGGAGAAGCCTGTCTTTTACTTTTGGATATGCTGTGTTATACTTACTTACAAAACTTGCTTGAACTGGGGGAGGTCTATGTATATTCAGCATGCGCCCATCGGCGTATTTGACTCCGGAGCAGGCGGCATCAGTGTACTTCGGGCACTGCGCCGGGTGCTTCCGGGCGAGGATTTCGTTTTCTACGGAGACAATCTCCATGCGCCTTACGGCGAGCGGGATGAGGAAAGCATACGGAAGCTCTGTGAGGCAGATCTGCACTTTCTTTTCCGGCAGCAGGTAAAGGCCGTGGTGATTGCCTGCAATACGGCGACCTCCGCGGCGGCAGACTATCTGCGGGCCAAGTATCCGCATACCATCATCATCGGCATGGAGCCGGCTGTGAAGCCGGCGGTGGATACCGCACCGATGGAGAAGCCCCGGGTTCTCGTCATGGCCACGGAGGCTACGCTGGCGGGCGACCGGCTGCAGAACCTGATCCGCCTGCATGGCGAGCATGGTGAGATTCACCGTCTTGCGGCGCCGGGCATTGTCCGTTTCGTGGAGGCTGGTAAGGAAAATGCGGAGGAGCTTACAGTATACCTTCAGGAAATCCTGGCTCCCTACCGGCGCACCGACGGCAGAACCGAAGACATTCACATAGACAGCCTGGTGCTGGGATGTACACATTTCCCCTTTGTGAAGCGGCAGATCGAGCGCGTCATCGGCTATCCGCTGCAGTTCTACGACGGGGCGGAAGGAACCGCCAGAGAGACACGGCGGCGATTGAGCGGCCGCCTGAATGCGGAGGGAAATGCCGGCGGGCGCGAGGGCCGGGTCCGGTTCTACAGCAGTGATTCCCGGCCGGAGACGATGGCGCTGCTGAAGCGCCTCTATCAGATGCCGATGGACTGATGCATTTGCTGTGTCAAAGTCGGGGGCTTTTGACCCCGATATCATTATCATTAAGGAGAAAATATCCATGAAAAGCGCAGAAAGGGTCAGCGTGACCGAGCTGATCAAGAAAGAGAATCTTCGTAATCTGACACCGGAGATCAATACCGATGAGATCTATATGACCATTCCGGATGTGAACCGTCCGGCACTGCAGCTGGCAGGCTTTTTTGACCAGTTTGACTCGGAGCGTGTGCAGATCATCGGAAATGTGGAGACGGCGTATCTCATGACCATGGACCGTCCGCAACGCCGGGCGCGTTATGCGGAAATTGCGAAGTATCCGATTCCCTGCATTATTTATGCCCGGGACATTGAACCGGATTCCTGTATGATCAGTGCCTGTCAGGAGGCGGGGATTCCGCTTTTGTCCAGCAGCCGTCCGACCACAGAGCTGGAGGGCGAGATTATCCGCTGGCTGAAGGAGAAGATGTCTCCGATGATCTCTGTGCACGGTGTGCTGGTGGATGTTTACGGCGAGGGCGTGCTGATTATGGGCGACAGCGGCATCGGCAAATCCGAGGCTGCGCTGGAGCTGATTAAGCGGGGACATCGTCTGGTTTCCGATGATGTGGTGGAGATCCGCAAGGTTTCCGATGAGACGCTGATCGGTACGGCACCGGGCATTACCCGGCATTTTATCGAGCTTCGCGGCATCGGCATTATCGATGTGAAGCAGATGTTTGGTGTAGAATGTGTGAAGGACAGTCAGAATATCGATATGGTGATCAAGCTGGCCGAGTGGTCCAAGGACAAGGAGTATGACCGTCTGGGGCTGAAGGACAACTATGCGGAGTTTCTGGGCAATAAAGTCGTCAGCTATGATATCCCCATTCGCCCGGGCCGGAATGTGGCGATCATCGTGGAGTGTGCCGCACTGAATCACCGGGCCAAGAAGATGGGCTACAATGCCGCCCAGGTGCTCTATGACCGTGTGACGGCCAATATGCAGCGGGAGGATTGAGCAGCGGATGAAAATTCTCAAGAATGAGCCGATGAGCAGACATACCACCTTCCGTGTGGGCGGTCCGGCGGCGGATTACCGGATTCCGGAGAGCGCAGAGGAGCTGCAGCTGCTGATCCGGACGCTGGCGGAGGAGGGAAAGCCCTATCGGATCCTGGGAAACGGCTCGGATCTGCTGGTGTCTGATGCCGGGGTGCCGGAAACAGTGATTGAGATTCGTGAGAGTCTCAGCGGGATATCCCTTTGGGATAATGTCGGCGGTCCGGCATCTGCGGACGGCGCCCGGGTGCTGCGGGTCTCTGCCGGCACGCTTCTGTCTGCAGCGGCAGTATACGCGCAGAAGCAGGGACTTTCCGGTATGGAAGCGCTGCATGGAATTCCCGGCACCGTGGGCGGCGCGCTGGTGATGAATGCCGGTGCCTACGGTACCGAAATAAAGGACGTGCTGCTGTGCTGCGAGGTGCTGACACCGGAGGGCGAACGGAAAAAACTGCCGGCAGAGGAGCTGGCGCTTTCCTACCGGCATTCTGTGATACCGGAGAAGGGCTATGTTGTGCTTTCTGCAGATTTTCGGCTGCTGCCGGGGGCGCCGGAGGAGATTTTGCAGAAAATGAAGGAATACCGGGAGAAGCGGACAGAAAAGCAGCCGCTGTCGAAGCCCTCGGCAGGTTCTACATTCAAGCGGCCGGAGGGTCACTTCGCCGGAAAGCTGATTGAGGATGCGGGACTGCGGGGCTACCGTGTGGGCGGTGCCGCTGTTTCGGAAAAGCATTGCGGCTTTGTGGTGAATGAGCAGGAGGCCACGGCGGCGGATATTTACCGGCTGATCCGGGATGTGCAGCGGATGGTATATGAGAAAAGCGGTGTTCAGCTGACGCCGGAGGTGAAATTTTGGGGAAGCTTCTGATCGTAACAGGCATGAGCGGCGCCGGAAAAACCATTGCACTGAAGGCGCTGGAGGACATGGGCTTTTATTGTGTGGATAATCTGCCCATTCCGCTGATCGAAAAGTTTGCGGAGCTCTGCTGCATAGAAGGAAACGGCAGTGTGCAGAATGCGGCGCTGGGGATTGATATCCGCTCCGGAAAGGATCTTCCGGAGCTGAGGGAGATCTTTGACAACTGGGACATCCGGGGGAAGGTGGATTATCAGGTGCTCTTCCTGGATGCAGCGGACGAGGTGCTCATTAAGCGCTTCAAGGAGACCCGCCGTGCGCATCCCCTGTCGAAGGACGACCGGGTGGAAACCGGTATTCTGGAGGAGAAGCAGGCGCTGTCCTGGATCAAGGAGCGGGCCGATGTGATCATCGATACCTCGCGCCTTCTGACAAAGGAGCTCCGGCAGCAGCTCGCCGACATTTTCCTGAAGGATCGGGAGTATGAGAATCTGCAGGTGACGATCCTGTCCTTTGGCTTTAAGTACGGGATTCCGGAGGATGCGGATCTGCTGTTTGATGTGCGCTTTCTGCCGAATCCTTATTATGTGCAGGAGCTCCGAAGCCATACGGGACTGGAGGAATGCATTCAGAGCTATGTGAAGCAGGACGGTGTTGCAGAGGAATTCCTCGATAAGCTGTATGATATGCTTCGCTTCCTGATTCCGCATTATATCGCGGAGGGCAAGAATCAGCTGGTGATCGGCATCGGCTGCACCGGAGGCAAGCATCGCTCGGTGACGATTGCAGAGCTTCTGTACCGCCGCCTCCGTGTGGATGCGGATTACGGGCTGAAGATTGATCATCGGGATATTGAAAGATGAGGCGGTATGTCATTTGCAAAAAATGTTAAGAACGAGCTTTTAAAAAAGGACTTTACAAGTCCGGAGAAAACAATTAACATAAGTGCCGATGATGCGCTGTCTGACAAGCTCAGATATGCGCTGCAATGTAAATTTTTAGAAAACGGGTCCATCACGGATCCGAATAAGGATTACCATCTGGAGTTTATCTGCAGAAGCAGAGAGGAAGCGCAGGAAATTGCGGACAAGCTGAGTGCTTTTTCTCTTCATCCGAAGCTGACGGAGCGAGGCAGGCATCAGCTTGTTTATCTGAAGGATGCCTCGGAGATTGCAGATGTTCTGAATATCATCGGCGCCCACAACGCACTGATGGACTTCGAGAATGTGCGCATTCTGAAGGAGGTCAGTGAAAATGTGAATCGACGCGTAAACTTCGAAACCGCCAACATTAATCGAACGGTGCATGCCAGTGTGCGTCAGATGGAGGATATCCAGCTGATTTCCGAGCGCCTCGGTTTGGAGAGTCTGGACGAAGGTCTGCGTGAGATCGCCGAAGCACGTATGAAGAATCAGGATGCCTCATTGGAGGAGCTGGCAGCCGGGCTGAACCCGCCGATCGGAAAGAGCGGTGCCAACCATCGAATGAGGAAGCTTTCAAGAATCGCAGAGGAGCTGCGGCAGGCGGAGGCAGGTGATCGGGAGTGACAGTAAATGGAGGAGCTGTTATGAAAGATACTAATGTTGTCGTGAATCTGCCGAAAAAATCGGATGATCATCCGGTGGCCATGCTGGTACAGATTGCAAGCAGGTACAACGCACGTATTTATATGGCTGAGGGAAGCCGACGGGTCAATGCCAAGTCCATCATGGGAATGATGGCGCTGGGAATCAGCAATGGCACGGAGCTTCAGCTTTCTGCTGATGGAGAGGATGAGGAAGCTGCCTTGCAGGAGCTTGGCGCTTATCTTCGCGGCGATGCGATGACGTGCTGATATAACCAATAAACCCGGGCGCCTGATGGATCAGGCGCCTTTTTTGCTGGCATGGAAATCGCGGGGCGCGCCGCCGCGATCCTTCTTTCATGCACACAGACAGAAAGGAACCCTATGAGCTTTACGCATCTTCATACCCATACGAGCTACAGTCTTCTGGATGGCTCCGGCAAGATCCCCGAGATGATCAGTCGGGTGAAGGAGCTGGGCATGGATTCGCTGGCGATTACGGATCACGGTGTCATGTACGGTGTGATCGACTTCTATAAAGAAGCGCTGAAGCAGGGAGTCCATCCTGTGCTGGGATGCGAGATTTATCTCACACCGGGCTCACGATTTGACCGGGAGCTGGGACGAGGAGAGGACCGCTATTACCATCTTGTGCTGCTCTGTGAAAACAATGTCGGTTACCAGAATCTGATCCGCATTGTTTCGGCGGGATTTACGGACGGCTTCTATTATAAGCCCCGTGTGGATTATGAGATACTGGAGAGATATCACGAGGGCATTATTGCGCTGTCGGCCTGCCTTGCAGGCGAGGTGGCGAAGAATCTGACACGCGGTCTCTATGATGAGGCAAAGAAGGCGGCGCTGCACTATCAGGAGATTTTCGGCGAGGGAAACTTCTTCCTGGAGATGCAGGATCACGGCTATCCGGAGCAGCAGACCGTCATCAACGGTGTCATGCGTCTGCATGAGGAAACCGGCATTCCGCTGGTGGCGACGAACGATATTCACTATACCTACAGCGAGGATGCGGCGGCTCACGACATTCTCCTCTGCCTGCAGACCGGAAAGAAGGTGACAGATGAGGACAGAATGCGCTATCCCGGCGGTCAGTTTTACATCAAATCGGAAGCGGAGATGCGGGAGCACTTTCCTTTTGCAGAGGAGGCCATCGAGAACACGCAGAAAATCGCCGACCGCTGCCATGTGGAGATTGAGTTCGGACATTATCACCTGCCGAAGTATGCGGTACCGGAGGGCTTCAGCTCTGAAAGCTACCTCCGGAAGCTCTGCGAGGACGGACTGCGCGAACGCTACGGAGAAGAGTCGGAAAATCATCGGGAACGGCTGGAATATGAGCTTTCTGTTATCAGCTCCATGGGGTTTGTGGACTATTTCCTGATCGTCTGGGATTATATTCATTTTGCAAAGACCCATGATATCTCCGTGGGACCGGGCAGAGGCTCTGCGGCAGGCTCCATTGTGGCCTATTCCATCGGCATCACCGACATTGATCCGATTCGCTATGATCTCATCTTTGAGCGCTTCCTGAATCCGGAGCGTGTGACGATGCCCGATATCGACGTGGACTTCGAGTACGAGCGCCGGCAGGAGGTGATCGACTATGTCACCGAAAAGTACGGCAAGGATCAGGTGACCCAGATTATCACCTTCGGTACGCTGGCGGCGAAGGGTGTGGTGCGGGATGTGGGGCGTGTGCTGGATGTGCCCTATGCAAAGTGCGACAGCATCGCAAAGCTGATTCCGAATGATCTTGGAATGACGCTGGACAAAGCCCTGGAGGTGAGCCCGGAGCTTCGGAAGCTCTCTGAGGAGGACGATGAAACCAGGCAGATCCTGACCATGGCGAAGCGTCTGGAGGGTCTGCCGCGGCATACCTCCATGCATGCCGCCGGCGTGGTGATCTCCGGTGCACCTGTGGTGGACTATGTGCCGCTGTCCCGGGGATCGGACGGCGCGGTCACGACGCAGTTTACCATGACGACCATAGAGGAGCTGGGACTTCTCAAAATGGACTTTCTGGGACTGCGCACCCTGACCGTCATCAAGGATGCCATTCGGGACGTGGAGAAAAACCACGGCGTAAGGCTTGACTTTAACCGAATGACAATGGATGACAGCCGGGTATATGAGATGCTTTCTGCCGGTGACTGCTCCGGCGTGTTCCAGCTGGAGTCGGGCGGTATGACAAGCTTTATGAAGCGTCTGAAGCCCGGAAACCTCGAGGACGTCATTGCCGGCGTGGCACTCTACCGGCCGGGCCCCATGGACTTCATTCCGAAATATATCGAAGGAAAGAAGCATCCCGAGAAGGTGGGCTATGACTGTCCGGAAATGGAGCCGATTCTCAACAAGACCTACGGCTGCATAGTTTATCAGGAGCAGGTAATGCAGATCGTGCGGGATCTTGCCGGTTATTCCATGGGCCGTTCGGATCTTGTGCGGCGAGCCATGTCGAAGAAGAAAACCTCCGTCATGGAAAAGGAACGGCAGAATTTTGTCTATGGAAATGAGGCAGAAGGCATTCCGGGCTGTATCGCCAAGGGCATTTCAGAGCGGGTTGCGAATCATATCTATGATGAGATGATTGACTTTGCAAAATATGCCTTCAATAAATCCCATGCGGCCTGTTATGCGGTGGTTTCCTACGAGACGGCCTATCTGAAGTGCTACTATCCGGTGGAGTTTTATGCGGCGCTGATGACCTCCTTCATGGACAATCTGGGAAAAACCGCTGAGTATATCGATGTGGTACGGGATATGGGCATCTCGATTCTGGCGCCGGATGTTAATGCTGCCGGGGTCGGCTTCACGGCTTCCGGCCGGTCGATACGCTATGGCCTCAGTGCGGTAAAGGGCGTCGGCCGGACGGCTGCCGAGCAGCTGATCCTGGAGAGAGAAGAAAATGGTCCCTATAAGGATCTGGAGGACTTTGTGGCCCGGGTATCGGAGCGCGGCATCAACCGTCGTGCGATAGAGTACTTCATCTATGCCGGTGCGATGGACAGCTTCCCGGGCAATCGTCGGGAAAAGATAGAGGGGCTGCCGCTTATTATGGAAGCAAAGGCCAAGGAACGAAAGGATTCCATGGCGGGACAGATGACGCTGGCGGATCTTTTGGGAGAGGACAATGCAGAGGCGCAGGAGTTCCGCGTTAAGCTTCCGAATATGCCGGAATTTCCGAAGGAGGAGCTTCTCCGGAATGAAAAGGATGCGCTGGGAATTTATCTTTCCGGACATCCGCTGGATGCAGACCGTGAGCTTCTGAAGGCAGTGGTGACGGCGCAGGCAGCTGCCTTCCGGCTGGATACAGAGAGCGATGCCTGCGAGGCAGAGGAAGGTCAGTTTGTGACGCTGGGCGGTATCATTACCGATGTACGGATGAAGACCACCCGTAAGAATGAACAGATGGCCTTTGTGGAGCTGGAGGACCGCAGCGGCAGTGTGGAGGTGACGGTATTCCCCCGCACATACCGGCAGGTATTCGGCAGCCTCCTGCCGGAGGCAAAGGTGCTGGTTTCCGGACGGGTACAGCTGACAGACGGCCAGGATGCGAAGCTGCTGGCGGAGACGGTGCTGCCCTTTGCTTCAGTGCCGCGGGAGCTCTGGCTGCAGTTTGCAGATATGGAGCACTTCCGGAAGGCGGGAGAGGCTGCGCTGGCATTGACCCGGCAGCATCCGGGACCGCATACGGTGGTGATTTATCTTCGAAAGGAGAAGGCGGTTAAGCGACTGGAGGGCTGTGATGCGTCCCGGGAGCTTCGGGAAAAGCTGTCTCGGCTGCTGTCGGAGGAAAATGTGAAGCTGAGCTTCCGGACGTCTCCGCGAAGCGGACGCAGACAGGGTGTGTAAACTTCGTGAAAAACTTCACGAAATGTCTTGTGAAAAAAACAGAACTGCGGTAAACTTACCGTTGTGCAAAGGTTAAAACAGATTTAAACATCGGAGGACAAATATATGGCTGCTAAATCAGTGAAAACAATTGCTGTGCTGACATCGGGAGGCGATGCACCCGGCATGAATGCAGCGATTCGAGGCGTTGTGAGAACGGCAATCCATCATGGCCTGAAGGTAAAGGGCATCATGAGAGGCTATGCAGGACTTCTGGATGAGGAAATTGTGGATATGGATACCTCATCCGTATCGGACATCATCAGCCGCGGCGGCACGATTCTGTATACCGCACGCTGCAGGGAGTTCACAACACCCGAGGGACAGAAGAAGGGCGCAGAGATCTGCCGGAAGCATGGCATTGACGGCATTGTGATCATCGGCGGCGACGGCTCCTTCCGCGGTGCCGGAAAGCTGTCTGCACTTGGCATCAACACCATCGGTGTTCCGGGCACGATCGATCTGGACATTGCCTGCACGGATTATACCATCGGCTTCGATACATCCATTAATACAGCTATGGAGGCCATCGACAAGATCCGGGATACCTCAACGTCCCATGAGCGTTGCTCTATCATTGAGGTAATGGGAAGAAGAGCAGGTTATATTGCCCTGTGGTGCGGTGTGGCCAACGGCGCGGAGGAAATTCTTCTTCCGGAGCGTTATGACGGCGATGAGCAGGCGATCATTAACCGGATCATTGAGTCCAGAAAACGCGGCAAGAAGCATTACATCATTGTGAATGCGGAGGGTATCGGCCATTCTTCCTCCATGGCCAAGCGCATCGAGGCAGCCACCGGCATCGAGACCAGAGCCACCATTCTGGGACACATGCAGCGCGGCGGTTCACCGACCTGTAAGGATCGTTTCTATGCTTCCATCATGGGCGCCCGGGCAGCGGAGCTGCTGGCAGAGGGCAAGTCCAACCGTCTGGTTGCTTACAAGAACGGAGAATTTGTAGACTATGATATCCAGGAAGCGCTGATGATGAAGAAGGACATCCCGGAGGAGCAGTACAGAATCGCAAATCTTCTGGTGAGATAAAATTTTCGAAAAAACTCTTGATTTTCGGAATCACAGGTGATAATATATCATCTGTCGCGCGG
>CAVAXR010000013.1:0-16598 GCA_963592375.1 Oribacterium sp.
TTTGTTGTTGTGGTGCACCTCCAGGGACTCGAACCCTGGGCCCACTGATTAAGAGAGCAAGCCGAAGATTCGTCTCAATTTCTGGATGTTTCGATTTATCGCAACTTTCAATCGAAATGGCGTGATTTTTCGCTTTGAAATTTCTGCACTCTTTGTCGGATCTTGCAACGGTTTGCACCCTTTGCACGTTTTGAAACCGTGCAAAATCCGTGCAGAAACCGTGCACTTACTCTGGAACAAACTAAAAATCGATTCATACAACCACGACTTGACGGCATTGATTTGAGTGGCCGCACAACAAAATCAAGTCTAGGAGGATACTACTATGAAGAACTTGCTTTCCTGCCGCTACAACATGGACACCAACCGAGTGGAAGCCCGGTTCGAGGATGAAACCACTGTTGCCATCAACTGCATTGCCATTGAGGACGAATACGGCGACACCCCGGCACAGCGGGCAGAACTGGACTGGTTGCTTTACAGCAAGCCTTTGGAGTATGCCCAGCTTGTACTGGGCGGCGAGATAGAGCAGTATCTGTCGCTGGGATTTGAACACTGCAGGCTGGAAGAGTGATCTTTCGTTAGAACATATTTCAAAAAACGGCTCAGATGTCTTCCTGTTCCCGACTTAGATTATCCGATTCCAGATCATACAGACCATGCTGTAAATGTTCGGCCATCATTGCCTTGGCACGCTTGGTGTCATGCTTGCGGAAAGCGTCCAGCAGAATGCCGTGGTAGTAGATGCCGCCATAATAGCCTGTGGAAAGGATCAGCATCTTGCCCAGATTAGCCCGGCGCTGGAAGGTCTCGTTCATAATGGCAATGGTGTAGGCGTTGCCGCATGTGTTGATGATCTCCATGTGGAACGCAACATCCGCATTGATGAACTCTTCACACCTGCCCACGGAGGCCTTCATGGTTTTAAGGTGGCTTTCCAGCTTGGCAATCAGCTCCGGCGAGGCAGTCTGAGCCACCTGTGCACAGATCGCGGGTTCTACGATGCTGCGGAACTCCAGGATCTGCTTCATGGTCTCAGTGGCGTCGGTGGTGGGGGCAGGCTCTTCCACATTGGAATAGAAAGCCGACAGGTCATCCGAGATCAGAAAGGTACCCTTGCCGTGTACACTTTCCAGAATGCCCAGTGCAATGAACTGCTGCAGTGCACTGCGCACGGACACCCGGCTGACCCCCAGCTCTTCGCACAGCTGGTTCTCGCTGGGGATCTTTTCGCCCACAGTCCAGCTGCCGTTGCGGATGTTTTTACGGATATAGTGGGCGATCTTGCCAGTGACGCTGCCTTTATTAGCCACGGGAAAACACCTCTTTGCATATAATCTTGAGTACGACTTTGTATTACAACTTTTCTTAACTATATCACGGGACCCTGCAAAAGTAAATCAAAATTCGCAGGAACTGGCAGAAAAACTTGTATGCAGACTTTTTCTTTACGGAATCAGGATGGCCTTGGTCAGGCTCTCGTCCCGCTGGATAAGACGCTCAAACACACCGGGGCCTTCTTCCAGCGAAAAGCTCTGCCACAGTCCGGTCAGGTCTGCCCGGCCCTCGGCGATGGCCTGTAAGCAAACCGGATACTCTCCGGCAGAGGAATAGCTGAACTGCACATCGATCTGCTCGGTGATGCAGCGCTGCAGTGGAAAGTCGATGGTCCGGGCGTGGTTGCCGATGACCATGATGCGCCCGCCTTTGCGCACCAGCTCCATGGCCTGAGCAAAGGAGCTTTGGGAGCCAACAGCGTCATATACGATGTCAGCACCGCGTTCTTCGGTGAGCTGCGGCAGCAGGGCAGCGTCCAGAGCACCCAGCCGGGCAGCCAGCTGCAGCGGGCGGGCATGGTGGCCGCTGATGCAGACCTGCACACCCTGACTTTTTGCGGCGATCAGGGTCATCAGACCAATGGTGCCATCGCCAATGACAGCAGCCGTCTGTCCGGCAGCAAGGCCGCTGCGCAGCACAGCGTGCATCCCCACCGCAAAAGGCTCCACAAGACACCCCTGTTCAAAGCTAACGGCAGCGGGCAGGGCATACAGGGTGTGCACCTTCACGGTGATATACTGGGCCATGGCACCGTTTTTGCGGTACTCGGTGCAGGCAACGCCCACGATGCGGCGCTGTGCGCAGAGGTTGTGCATCCCGTGGGTGCAGAACCAGCAGTGGCCGCAGTATTCGGTGGAATCAAAGGTGACGCGGTCCCCCACGGCCCAGCCCAGCACGGCTTCGCCCAGTTGCGCAATGGTGCCGCTGGCTTCGTGCCCCATGACCAGCGGCGGGATGCGCCTGCCGTTTTCGCCGCTGCTGCCGTGGACGTCGCTGCCGCAGACGGCGCAGGCTTTCACCTCCACCAGCACCTCGTCCGGGGCCGGGTGGGGACAGGGGACGTCCCGATACTCAAAGGTGTACGGCGCGGTGAACACCAGCGCTTTCATCGTTTCTACCATTCTGCCACACTCCCGTCCTCATGCCGCCACACCGGGTTCTTCCATGCGTGGGGCGTCTTGCCTTCTTCTTCCACCAGTGCTTTATTCACCTCTACGCCAAGGCCGGGCTTCCGGGGCAGGTTTACAAAGCCGTTCTCGAACCGGAAGTCCTCCGGGTTCAGCGCATAGTTCAGCACGCTGCTGCCCTCGTTGTAGTGGATGCCGATGCTCTGTTCCTGAATGACCGCATTGTAGCAGGTGGCGTCCAGATTCAGGCAGCTGGCAAGGGCCACCGGGCCCAGTGGGCAGTGCGGGGCCAGCGCCACATCGTGCGCTTCTGCCATGGCAGCGATCTTTTTGCACTCGGTCAGGCCGCCGGCGTGAGAAAGGTCCGGCTGCACGATATCCACACCGCCCACTGCAAGCAGCCGCTTGAAGTCGTACTTGGTGAACAGCCGTTCGCCGGTGGCGATGGGGATGTTGCAGGCTGCTGCGATCTCGGGGAAGTACTCCATGTTGTCGCAGAGCACCGGTTCCTCAAGAAACAGGGGATCGAACTCCTCCAGCTTTTTGGCGACCAGTTTTGCCATGGGTTTGTGCACCCGTCCGTGGAAGTCGATGGCGATGCCGAAGTCCCTGCCGCAGCTCTCTCGCACGCTGGCAACACGCTCCAGCAGCGCATCCACCTTGGCGTAGCTATCCAGAAACTGCAGCTCATCGGTGCCGTTCATTTTGATGGCGGTAAAGCCCTGCTGCTTCTTTTCCAGCGCAGCGCGGCCCACATCGGCGGGGCGGTCACCGCCCACCCAGCTGTAGACCCGCATTTTGTCGCGGCAGCTGCCGCCCATCAGCTGCCAGACCGGGGCATCAAAAAACTTGCCCTTGATATCCCACAAGGCCTGATCGATGCCGGAAATGGCGCTCATCAAGATGCCGCCACCCCGGTAGAAGCCACCGCGAAACAGCACCGTCCACAGGTCCTCGATCTTCATGGGGTCGGCCCCAAGGAGATGCGGTTCCATTTCACGGATGCACTGGCACACGGTGGCGGCGCGACCTTCCAGCACCGGCTCGCCCCAACCAGAGATGCCTGCATCGGTGCTGATTTCCACAAAGGCCCAGCGGGGCCGCACCAGCCATGTCTGAATTTTTGTGATCTTCATAGCAACGCTCCTTTGAGAACAAAAAACACTGCACGATTCCAGCCGTGTTTCTCCGTCCGGGATCGTACAGTGTCAAAAATAATCGCAACTTACGGCGTCTGCAGACTGCCGTCCCGGTTACGGGTCTGGGTCCATGTGGTCACCGTGTTCTCACAGGGATACTTTGCGGCTTCCTTCTCGTTCAGGTCTACGCCGAGTCCAGGCTTGTCGTTGGCGTAAACAAAGCCGTCGTTGCCGTACTCGGGCATACCGGGGAACACTTCCAGCAGAGCACCATGGTTGTCCTTCAACTTCTGGATGACGAAGTTGGGTGGCTCAATGCCGCTCCACTCCTGCAGGCCCAAATTCTGGGCTGCCAGATCGATGTGGATGTTGGCTGCATGGGCCAGCGGGCTCATATCACCGGGGCCGTGCCAGCAGATACGCACGCCGTACTGCTCGCAGAACATCTGCAGCTTGCGGGCCGGGGTGATACCGCCCACCTGACTCAGATGCACGCGCATGTAGTCGATGCTGCGGTTCTGCACCAGCTTCTTGTACTCGGCAGGGTTGTTGAACAGCTCGCCCTGGCTCAGCGGGGTCACGCTGGTCTGCTTGATTTTATCCAGCCATTCCACCTGTTCCAGAGGCACAACGTCCTCCATGAAGAACAGCTTGTAAGGCTCCATCTCCTTGACGAAGGTGACGGCCTCAGTAGGGTGGATGCGCTCGTGCACATCGTGCACAAGATCAATGTCGAAGCCTTCCTTGGCACGGATGCCGTCAAACAGCTTCAGGGTGTCGCGCATGTACTTTTTGCTGTCCAGATAGACACCGGGCTCTGCACCCTTTGCCGCCCACTCCGGGGCAGGGCCGAATCCGCCGCCGCCGTAGCCGCCGCACTGGCAGCGGATATGCTTTACACCGATGGAACGGTATTTTTCAATGTTCTCGCAGATCTCGTCCACATCGGCACCATCTACATGGCGGTACACCGGCACACCGGCACGCATCTTGCCGCCAAACAGGTCGTACACCGGCATGTTGGCCATCTTGCCCTTGATGTCCCACAGTGCCATATCAACGCCGGAGATGGCATTGTTGACGATGGGGCCGCAACGCCAGTAGGCGTTCTGGTGCATCAGCTGCCACAGGTCGGAGATGTTGCGCACATCCTTGCCGATGAGCAGCGGACGCAGATAGGTCTCAATGAGATGCTGCACGGTCAGGTGGCGGTAAGCGAAGGTAGCACAGCCCAGACCGTACAGGCCCGGCTCGCTGGTCTCCACCTTCACCACCACCAGATTGATGCCCTCGGGGGCGGTGCAGATCACTTTAATATCACGTATGGTAGGGGCCATGGCAGGGTTCCTCCCTTTTTATGTGTTAATCACTTGACCAGATAGCCGCCGTCCACAGGGATCAGGGCACCGTTCAGGTAGTCGGATGCGGCGGAAGCCAGGAAGACGACGGGGCCCTTCATATCCTCGGGCAGACCCCAGCGGCCAGCGGGGATGCGCTTGGTGCACTCGTCTTTGCGCTCCTGCGTCATGTTGGCGCACATCTCAGTGTCCATGTAGCCCGGGCAGATGCAGTTGATGTTGATGCCGCGGCCGGCGCAGTCCACAGCCACACTCTTGGTCAGCTGAGCAACAGCGCCCTTGGTGGCGGTGTAGGCAGGCACAGTGGTGCAGCCGAAGTAGGAGGCCATGGAGCCGATGGTGATGATCTTGCCGCCGGTGGGCTGCTTGAGCATGACCTGCAGAGAACGCTGGATCATGAACCAGACATGATCCAGATTGATCTTCATGACCAGATCCCACTGCTCTGCAGGGAACTCCTCGGGCAGATAGCGGCGCTGGATGCCTGCAGCGGGCACCAAAACGTCCAGACGGCCATCCAGAATCTCCAGAGCCTCATCAAACGCCTTGTTCAGGCCGTTGCGGTCTGCCAGATTGCCGATGACAGGGTAGGCTTCCAGACCCTTGGCGCGGTACTCCTCGCAGACCTTCTCCACCTTTTCCTTCTGGACGTCGATGATGACGACCTTGCAGCCTGCCTCCAGCAGACCCTCGGCCATGCCGCGGGACAGACCCTGTGCGCCGCCGGTAACGATTGCATGCTTGCCAGCAATATCAAACTTAGTAAGTGCAGCCATGATAATTCTCTCCTTTTATAATAGGTGGTTGTGTTTATAGCAGGACCAGAGGATCAGTCCTCTGCGCCGTCGAACAGGATAACGGTCTTTTTGACAGCCGGGTCCGGATGAACGATGTTGTCAAAGACTTTCTCGATCTCATTGAACTTGACGAAGGTAGTGGCCAGACCTTCCATGTGGTATTTGCCCTCCGCCATCTTCTGTGCGGTGGGGATCCACTGATCCAAGCTCATGCGGGTGCCGCAGATGGTCAGCTCGCGGCCATTGATCATCTGCTGAGTGATCTTTTCGGGCATGGTACAGAAGCCCATGGGAACCACACGGCCTGCGTTGCACACGATGCCGGGCTGCATGATCATGGTCAGGCTACCGGGGAAGCATGCGGAGTCGAATGCGACCGTGCAGCCGTGGCCGTTGGTGATCTTCTGCACCTCAGCCACGATATCCTGCGTCTTGCTGTTGACGGTGTAGTCTGCACCGAAAGACTTGCTGCGCTCCAGGCTGCTGTCGCTGATGTCGCAGCAGATGACGGTCTTTGCCCCCTTGAGCTTGCAGGCCTGTGCAATGATGGTGCCGATGGTGCCGGTGCCCAGAATGAACACCACATCATCCTCGCAGACGCCTGCACGGCTGGTGCTGTGCTCGCCGATGGTCAGCGGCTCGATCAGAGCGGCATCCTTCCAGGGGATGCTGTCATCGATCTTGTAGACGTAGGGCTCTTCCACGCACCAGTATTCCCGCCAGCCGCCATTGGTGCCGCTGCCGCGCACCAGAACATGCTCGCAGACATTGCCGCGGCCATGCTTGCACTGATAGCACTCACCGCAGCGGATCACGTAGTCCACCACCACATGATCGCCCACCTTGATGTTCTTGCAACCGTTGCCAACCTTGGTGACTAGACCGACGTTCTCATGGCCAGGGATCAGTGGGTAGCGGGAGTTCGGGTTCTCGCCCTTATAAATATGGATGTCACTGCCGCAGACGCCAGCTGCCATCATCTTGATCTGGACTTCGTTGTCCTTCGGCTCCGGAATCTCAGTCTCGCGCATCTCAAAGTGGAGCGGCTCGGTGACCCAACACTCTTTCATATAACAGACCTCCTTGTGTGAATCCGTGATCTTTTAGCAATCGTTCCGTTTATTATCTTGTTGTAATACAAGATTCATTAGCTTTAGTATACGCAACAATACAAGGAAAGCAAGAGGAACTTTGAAAAAAGTGAGCGTATCGGTCAATTTTTGTCCATCTGCACAATTTTTACAGGTCGTTTTTATGATACAAGACAGAAAAACCGTTCAAGACAAGTGTGACAGAGCGCCGCACAGCGGCGATCCTGCCAATGAAATACCGCCGGGAAGAACAGCGGTTGGTGGAAATTCCAGCGAAATTGGACATGTATCACAGAAAATATGGCAGTATGAATTATATTATGGATACTTCTTATTATAAATGCCTCCTACAGAAGGTGAGCTTGTTTTAGTTTAAAAACAGGTTGGGGCGTGCCAACGGTGCCCGGATCGGGTCGGAAGAGGGGAGAACGAGGCGGCAGACGGCGGGAGTCTGCAAAAGAAAAAAGGGAGCATGAAGCGAAAAAGCGCCAGCTTAAGCAAACAAGAATCGCCAAAACCAGAAGGGACTTGGCAACGATGGAGCGTCAAAAACAACGAAATATCGGAAGAGCAGCGATTTTTCCGTTCTGATTGTACAGATTTGCAATTTGAAACAAGTGCACTCTGCACAAAAAACATGTAACTTGTAAAAAAATGTTGACATCGCTTGTATTACATGCTATTATGTTGGCAACAGAAAGCACCACGCTGGTGGGTGCCAGAAAAGTGCGTGAAGACCGGCTGACACAAGCTCGGTCATGAAGTTTAAGAAAATTGGAGGACAACAAGATGAAACAGTACATCAACCGCCGTGATTTCCTGAAGGCTGCAGGCGTGACCGTAACTGCCGCTGCTCTGGCTGGCTGTGGCGTCACTTCCGGCTCCACCACCACTGCATCCAGCACCGCTGCATCCAGTACCGCTGCTGCCGGCAAGTACGATGATGTCAAGGCCGATGTCACCCTGACCATGAGCCACCAGATGGCTGCAAGCCACTCCATCAACAAGACTGCTGAGGAGTTCGCTCGTCTGGTCGCTGAGAAATCTGAGGGTAAGATGAAGGTGGACGTTTACTCCGCTGCAACTCTGGGCACCGAGACCGAGAACCTGCAGGCGCTGACCAACGGCACTCTGGATCTGGCCGTGATCGCTGCCGAGTTCTACGCAAACTACGTTGACGAGGCCGGCTGCCTGTGCCTGCCCTTCGTATACAGCAGCTACGATGACTGTGCCGAGAAACTGGCAGGCGAAGCCGGCACCACCGTTGCAAGTATGGTCTTGGACAAGACCAAAGTCCGTATTCTGGACTACTATGTGCTGGCATTCCGTCAGATTTTCACCACGGAGAAGCCGTTGAACAGTGCAGCAGATATGGCCGGTCTGATTATCCGCATCCCCGACTCCTCTACTTATAAAGAGACCTTCACCCAGCTGGGTGCAGCTCCCACTCCTGTGGCATGGGGCGAAACCTACACCGCATTGGATACCGGTCTAGTGTCCGCTGTGGAGAACATCCCCGAGTCCATCATGTCCGCTTCCATGCAGGAAGTGTGCAAGTACGTCAACGTTTCCAACCACATCATTGGACCCACCACCATCTCTGTTTCCGAGCAGGTGTTCCAGAAGCTGACCGAAGAGCAGCAGAACATCCTGACCGAGGCTGCCAAGGAAGCCTGTGAGTTTGGCCTGAATGCCACCAAGGACGGCAGCGATGCAAACTTTGCCGCACTGGAAGATGCCGGTCTGGAAGTGGTGGACACCGATGTTGACAGCCTGAAGGCAAAGATCAACTACAACGCATATGCTTGCGCAAAGACCGACACTGGCAAGCAGATCCTGACTTCCATGGGTGTTGCTCTCTGATAGACCGTCCGTCTTTTCCTGAAAAAATACGTGGGCAGGCCTCAACGGGCTTGCCCACACTCAATTGAATAAAAGGAGATGAACCCCCGCATGAAAAATGTGCGTAAAACGGTGGATAAGATCCTGAATGTGTGCATTCTGGCTCTCTTCATCGCAATGTTCGGTGTTACCACCCTGAACGTTATCATGCGTTATATCTTTAACTCGCCACTGAGCTTTGCAGTCGAGTTTGGCCGCTATACCTTTGCCGGCATGGTCTATCTCGGCTCCATCTACGTCATGCGCGACGATGGCCACATCGGTCTGGATATCGTGGTGGATGCCCTTCCGGAGCCGCTGCGCACCATCGTCAAAAAGTTCTCCCGCGTGCTGGTCCTTGTCTATCTGGCCGTATTCTTCTGCATGAGCACCCGCATGGTCATGGAGAACTGGACCAACCGTTCCAGCACCATGCACCTGCCCATGTCCGTTGTGTATCTGGCCATGGTCATCGGCAGTGCCGGTATGTTCATTGAAGAGCTGCTTATCCTGCTGGGCAAGGGCGGCAGCGAAAAATTAGACGCAGGCGATATGGGAGGTGGCATGTAATATGTGGATGATCATTGGTCTCTTCTTTCTTATGCTGCTCATCGGCGTGCCTGTTGCGTTCGGCGTCGGCATCTCCTCCATGCTGTATTTGGCCCTGAACGGTAAGGATCTGGTCATCCTCACCCAGCGCATCTTCGCTGGCGGCGACTCCTTTACCCTGATGGCAATCCCGCTGTTCATCTTCGCAGGTGAGATTATGAATGCCTGCGGCGTCACCAAGCGCATCGTCGGCTTTGCAAACGAGCTGGTTGGTTTCATCCCTGGCGGTCTGGCACACGTCAACATTCTGGCATCCATGCTGTTTGCAGGCGTTTCCGGCTCCACCTCTGCCGACGTTGCTTCCATCGGCGGCATGCTGATCGGCTCCATGGACGAAGCCGGTTTCGACCGCGACTACGCCACTGCCGTCACCGCTGCATCCGCAACCATCGGTTCCATCATTCCTCCTTCTATCCTGATGGTGCTGTACAGCTCCATCACCGGTATCTCGGTGGGCAAGCTGTTCATGGCTGGCGTGATCCCCGGCCTGCTGGTGGGCATCAGCCAGATGATCTACGCTTTCATCAAGGCAAAGAAGAACCCTGCCAAGTACGACGGTAATGTAAAGGTCAAGTTCGACTTCAAGCGCATGGTCAAGTCCTTCATCAATGCTCTGCCTGCGCTGGTCATGCCTCTGATCATCATTGGCGGCATCCTGTCCGGTGTGTTCACCGCAACCGAGGCCGGTGCCATCGCCGGTGCTTACGGTCTGGTCATCGGCATCTTTGTCTACAAGGAGTTCACATTTGAGGGTGCCATCAAGACGGTCCTCAGCGCAGCCCGCACTTCCGGCATGACCATGCTCATCGTGGCAAGCACCACCGCATTCGGTTACTGCCTGGCCATCGAGAAGTTCCCCGAGCAGGTGTCCGCTCTGCTGACCGGCATCTCCACCAACCCCAACGTCCTAATGCTCCTGATGATCCTTGCCATGTGCGTCATCGGCATGTTCATGGATACCACTTCTGCTGCGATCATCATGGTGCCCATCTTCTACCCCATCGCCGCAGCTGCCGGCATCGACGGCATCCACTTCGGCATGGTCATGGTACTCACCTTCATTCTGGGCGGCATTACTCCTCCCGTTGGCGTCACCCTGTACATCGCAACCGCTGTTGCAAAAATCAAGTTCGTAGATCTGCTCAAGGAAATGTGGCCGTTCATCGTGCTGTTCATTGCCGTGATGTTCGCAGTTGCTTACTGCCCAGCCATCTGCCTGACCATTCCCAACATGCTGGCCTGATCTACATGTCTCTCCCCCGCAATAATTTTCTCCTGAATCTCCATCTCTTGCTTTGTATTTCCATTACTTCCCAATCTCCAAAACCAGAAACCATTCGTGCAGAGGTCAGGCTGCTTTCATCCCGCCCAGGTGGAAGTGGCCTGATCCTCTTTTTTGCCAAAAATCCGGAAAGGAACATTGTTTATGGCACAACTTGTCACTTTGGGTGAGACCATGGTTGCCTTTACACCGGACCGCATCGGCCCGCTGCGTTATGTTTCCAGCTACAGCATCCGTACGGCAGGTGCCGAGAGCAACACTGCCATCGGTGCGGCAAAGCTGGGCGTGTCCGCTGCATGGGTCAGCCGTCTGGGCGCAGACGAATTCGGACAGTACATCCGCAGCCAGATCCGGGCCGAGGGCGTGGACTGCACCGGCGTAACCTTTGACCCCACCCACCACACCGGCGTGATGTTCAAGCAGACCGGTTCCGGCGAGACCAGTGTATTCTACTACCGAGAAAACAGCGCTGCCAGCCACATGACCCCGCAGGACCTGCCCGAAGAGATGTTACGGGACTGCCGCATCCTGCATCTGAGCGGCATCACTCCGGTGCTGAGTAACAGCTGCGCCGAGACCGTGCAGGCTGCTGTCCGTCTGGCAAAGAGCTGCGGGGTCAAGCTGAGCTTTGACCCGAATATCCGCAAAAAGCTGTGGAAAGGCCGGGACTGCGTGCCCATGCTCCGGCGGCTGACAAGAGACGCCGAGATCGTGCTGATGGGTCTGGATGAAGCCGAGACGCTGTTCGGCACCCGGGACGTGCGCGCCCTGTGCGCAGAGCTGTTCACCACCGGCTGCGCCGAGGTGATTGCCCTCAAGGACGGCGGAAACGGTGCTTGGATCGCTGACCGCGGCGGGTGCATCCGGCTGGAACCGCAGCACTGCCACTGCATCGACCCCATCGGCGCGGGGGACAGCTTCAACGCAGGTGTTCTGGCAGGCCTTCTGCAGGGCCGCACGCTGGAAGAAGCAGGCCGGATGGGTGCCGTGTGCGGTGCCCTTGCCACCGAGGTGCCCGGCGACGTGGAGGGCTGCCCAGATGCTGCCTGTCTGGAAGCCATTTTGAGCGGGGCCGAAACGGTCTACCGGTAAAAAAGGAGGGTTCTTTTATGGATATGTATGAAGTGTTCGCCCGAAACCCGCTGCTTGCCATCCTGCGCAATGTGCCCAAGGAGATTACGCCGGATTATGCGGGGGCCATCCTCAAGGGCGGCGTATCGGTGTTCGAGGTGGCACTGAACAGCCCGGATGCGCTGGAACAGATCACGATGCTGCGCCGCGCCTACGGCGGCCAGTGCCTAATCGGTGCGGGCACCGCTATCACGGTGGAGCGCGCACAGGCGGCGCTGGATGCAGGCGCACAGTTTCTGCTGACACCGGGCACTCCTCCGGAGGTTCTGGCCTTCTGCCGCGACCGAAACGTGCCGCTACTGCCCGGCGTGCTGACCCCCACCGATGTGGCGGTTTGCCTGCAATACGGCTTCCGAACCATGAAGCTGTTCCCCGCCGGGGATATGCACCGCAGCTACATCAAGGACCTGAAAGGCCCCTATGACAACACGCACTATGTAGCCATCGGCGGTGTGACCCCGGACAACATCTTGGAGTTCCGCCGTGCGGGATATCTGGGCGTGGGCCTCGCCAGCAGTCTGATGCCTAAGGATAAGGTAGCGGCTCGTGATTGGGACGCCTGCGCCGAGTACGTGCACGCACTTTTGGAAAGAGTACTTTAAGCGGATCAGCGCACTGGCCGAAGACGAGCAGCGCAGTTGATGGGCGTTTCTCTTGGGTTTCCAAAGGGGCCGCAGCATCCCTTTGGCACACGACTTTGCTTGCAAAGTCTAGTGTGTTATACCTTGGTTCCGGCTGGTGCGGAAAAGGGGCTGCGAGAGAATACGGCAAGCACCTGTTTTGTGGCAGAAGAATGAGCGGGTAGGGGTATGATCGTTTGATGATTTGTACTTATCCAGCTCATACTTGAGGAGGAACCAATGGTGTACGTTCTCCTTTCCTGCCGCAGCAGCGTTTCTTCAGTCTGCTGGCACGAATCAGCGTTTGTACTTGCCTCGGTTGCCTGTAAGCTTCCCCGATTTCAGCAGTGTCGTTCTGTAAACGATCTTCTTTAACAACTTTTTCTCATCCTCTGTCAACTTATCATAGTCGATGCCGATTATTTTCAGCGCAGTTCGTATCTTCTTTTCGTCAGCAGACCCTTCAAGCTTCTGTGCATCCTCCAGTTCTTTTATCAGTTTGTCGACTATCGAGCCGTCCGAAGTGGTCATATCCTTGCGGTGATCGGCTTTGATATTCTTCAGGATAGCCGCCAGTTCATCATACAATACACACCCGAAATATTCATCTTCATCGATCTGACCCAGCTTCAATGTACTCATGTACAAATCGTTTTCGTCCGCTGCATATTGTTTTTTCAGTACTTGCCGCACAGCTTCCAGACCGGCATTGAGGTTCTGTATATTTTCGCTGACGTAGCCATCCACATAGATCTCCAAATCAGTCATCAGACGTAGAAAATCCTCGTGCACCATCAGTTCACACAGCAGACGATGATTGAACTGTCCATTCTTTAATACGTCTACAGCACCATCGCTCAGATGCAAGTCCGTAAGGGTTGTATCTGAGCGTTTTTTATTTTCATTTACGCCAAGCAGATAGTCAGTGGTCACACCATAGAATCCAGCTAGCGTTGTCACAGCGTAAATACTGATGTCGTTCACATCATCGTTCTCATATTTCGCCAGCGCCGATTTAGACAATCCCGTCTTCTCTGCCAACGCTTCCAGCGTCAAATGCTGCTCCACCCGCAAGTCTTTGAGTCGTTCTCCCAGTGTCAGCTTGATATTCATGGTCGCACCTCCGATGTTTTTTGCACAGTATACCATTTCTGGAGGTTCTTGTCCATGAGCGTGGAATTTTGCAGATTTTGCGCCCGATTTCCAACGTTATGGACATACGGCACTCACCCCTATTTTGTGTTATCCTATAGGCAGAAAGAGAACATATTAACACCCCAGCAAAACAACATACTAAAGGGCCTCCCGCAAAAGCCCTCTGAAATCTTTCATAACAGAACCTTGAAAACAGAATGACCGTCCTAACTGCCCAAACCGCCAAGACCTCCCACCGGGGGAGCGAGCGCCCTGAACGGGGCCGACACAGCGTTCCAAAACGAGCGCCTGCCGGAAAGCAGTTAGGGAGAACGGCTTTAGAAGAGACAGAAACAAAACAGATTTCTGCCAGAACCTTTAACAAAAGGAGACGCTTTGAGTTTATACCAAAAAATCAAATCCGCAATCACTGTTCGGCAAGTTGGTGAAATGTACGGCATGGAACCAGACCGACACGGCATGGTGTGCTGTCCGTTCCATGCCGACAACACACCCAGTATGAAGCTGAACGACAACTATTATTACTGCTTCGGCTGTGGAGCTACCGGAGATGTGGTAGACCTCACCGCCAAGCTGTTTGACCTGAATCCCCGGCAAGCCGCCGAGAAGCTCATGAATGACTTCGGGCTTGACCCGGACAAGCCACCCGCTAATGCTATCGCCATGCCACTGCCCAAGCGTGACCTGACGGACGAACAGCGAGCAGACATCGTTTACTGCCTGCGGGTGCTGACCAATTATCTCGACCTCCTTCATGACTGGCGAGAGCGTTACAAGCCAACCAGCCCAGAAGAACCACTGGACGAGCGGTTTGTGGAAGCCCTTCACATGACCGACCTGATAGAGCACATGACAGACCACATCGCCTATGGAACACCACAGCAGAAAGCTGATGCCGCAGCACAACTCCTGTCTGGTCCACTCATGCTGATGCTGGAAGAAAGCACAGACTGCTTTGCCACGGCAAAGTGCGCTTAACTCAAAGGAGAACTGTCACACATGAGAAATAATACTCGTAATCCTTTGTGGCCGGACTGGTACGATGGCAAGAAAATCGATGAAGTCCAGTTTGGCCGCACTTTTCTTGAACAGCATCCGCTGAAATGTATCGATGGCACATTGTGCACACTGGATGGCCCTATTGAGGATGAGAGCGAGATCAAGCAGCAGATTTTGGAAAATATCGAGGAATATGTCACCTCTGGACTTACCAAAAAGATCACCAACATTCTGGAAACTATCAAACTGCTGGCTTTCTCTGAACCATTCCCTATCGAACAGGACTGTATCCACCTCAAAAACGGCGTTTACCACCTTGCGGATGGAACCTTTCAGGAGACAAGGTTATTCTGCCAAAATCGCTTGCCTGTGAAGTATGACCCAAAAGCTGCCAGCCCAGAACGCTGGTTGACCTTCCTGCACGAGCTGCTGGACGATTCTGACATTCCGACTTTGCAGGAATATCTTGGCTACTGTCTTATCCCCAGCACCAAGGGACAGAAGATGATGCTCATTGTTGGCAAAGGCGGCGAGGGCAAATCCCGCATCGGGCTGGTGATGAAGCGACTCATGGGAGATGCCGCCAGCAACGGCAGCGTCCAAAAAATCGAGAACAACCGCTTTGCCCGTGCCGATCTGGAACGCCGTCTACTCATGATCGATGATGACATGGACATGAATGCCCTGCCCAAGACCAACTATATCAAGACCATCGTGACCGCCGAAGCCAAGTTGGACTTGGAGCGCAAGGGTGTCCAGAGTTACCAGCGCGATATCTACGCTCGGTTCCTCTGCTTCGGCAACGGCGCGTTGACTTCGCTTTACGACCATTCGGATGGCTTCTTCCGCCGCCAGCTTATCCTGACCACTAAGGACAAGCCTGCTGACCGTGTAGATGACCCGTTCCTTGTCGAGAAGATGTACACCGAGTTGGATGGCATCCTGCTATGGTGTCTGGACGGCCTTCAGCGATTACTGCACAATAATTACACGTTTACGGTCAGCCCCAAAGCCGCCGCCAACGTGGACACCATCAAGCGCAGCAGCAACAATGTCATTGACTTCATGGAGTCCGAGGGCTACTTCCGCTTTAAGGCAGACTACTCCATCAGTTCCAAAGATCTCTACGACATTTATAAGTTGTGGTGTGAGGACAACGCCTGTCACAGCGTATCGGCTATCCGTTTCAGCGCAGAACTGCGCCAGAATGATCGCCGCTATAACATTGAATCCACCAACAACATCTACCTGCCCGGTGGCCGCAGGGTGCGTGGTTTCGTAGGCATTGAGCCACTTGTCCACCCCTGCCCATAAAAAGTGCATTTTTCACGAAAGAAGTTCGTACAACCTGTACGGTCTGTACTTGTACGAATCTGTACGGCAGATTGCGAGGAATTAAAACGTGTTATCGTTTGTATTTTGCTTGCTCGTACGCCGTACGAACCGTACAGGTTATTTGAGATCCGTACGCGTTTTTGTACACTCGCAGAAAGAAGCGTGATTCATGAAAGCCCAATACGGCATTTTACGATTCAAAAAATACAAGGGGCCAGCCATTAGCCCCATCGAAGCCCATAACGAGCGCACCAAAGAGCAGTACGCCAGTAACCAGGATATCGACACGAGCCGGAGCCGCTGCAATTTCCATCTGGTGCAGCCGCAGGGCAAGTATCGAGAAGAAGCTGACCGCATGATAGCTGCTTCTAATTGCCGTGTCCGCAAGGACAGCGTCCGTGTGGTGGAGGTGCTTATCACCGCCAGCTCGGAGTTTTTCAAAGGCAAGACGCACAGCGAGATCAAGGCGTACTTTGAGTACGCCTTGAAATTTTTGGAGAGCAAGCAAAACCCAAACACCTTTCTCTCTGCTGTTGTCCACATGGATGAGAGAACACCCCACCTGCACCTCTGCTTTGTGCCGCTGACCTCTGACGGACGATTGAGTGCAAAAGAGATCATCGGCAACCGAAAGAATCTCGTCAAATGGCAGGACGATTTCTGGCAGCACATGGTCAGCCGTTATCCAGAGTTGGAGCGCGGCGAAAGTGCCAGCCAGACCGGACGAGAGCATATC
>CAVAXR010000014.1:0-16423 GCA_963592375.1 Oribacterium sp.
GTATGCCCAGCTGTAGGCCTTGCCATTCGCATCCGTTGCGGCAGGTCTCACATTATTTACGTTAAAAAGATTATCACCGGTCTCTACATCGTTTTCGAGCTTCTTCACCACAATGCTGCTGGTTGCCAGTGTCAGCGGCGCAGTCATGGAATCATAAATCACAACATCGGTCAAGTGATAGCCGTTGTTGCGGACTGTAATCTTCCAGGAAACATTTCCGTCTGCATCTACTGCGCCGCCGGTCTTTTCGACCCACTTGGCCATCGCCTTGCTGAGGGTCGCTTCTCTCTTGATCTTACCGGAAATGGCCTCCGGTTCATCACCATTCGCAAACAGCTGCGCCGTGTTGGCGGCTTTGATCGTCACATTACCGTCTGTGTTCTTGCTCTTCACCTCGTCATACACATTCACACGGGTCTGATAGCTGAATGTGTACGTCTTGTTTGCGGCATCCTCAGCATCCTCGTAGCTCCAGCTGAGCTTTTTCTCGATATCGGAGTTGGTTGTGCTTATGATTGTGGTGCCATTGCTCTGTAAAGAATTCTCTACATAGGTCTGATTCTCCGAATAGCTGTCCTCGATGATATAGCCGTCCTCGTGCACCACCGGATCTGCGGTATTTGTCACCGTGACCGTCCAGTTGATCAGCCCTTCATCGTTCGCATCGAACACGCCCTTCTTTTCGAGCGTCGGCTCCTTCGCCTGGTTCTCGCTGATCCGGATCGTGATGCTCTCCGTCGTACCCGGCAGACGAAGCGCATATTCCTTAGCTGTACCGATCTTGCTTTGATTCAGCTTGAGGGCAAACCGGGCATAGACATCACTGAGCTCCAGATCAGAACCTGTAAGCGTCACATGCAGGCGCACCGCACCGGTGTCTTTGTTTACCGTCAGATACCCCAGCTCAGCTGATGTACCATTATCCAGCGTCACCGGAACCTTGATCTGCAGGTCATCTTTCAACGCACTTAAATCAAAGCTATCGGTATCCACAGAAGGCAGCTTGTATGTCTTTCCTGTCTGCAAATAATTATAGTTTTTGGATGAATCACCAAACTCATCTGAAAGATTCAGATACAGAGGATTCTCCTCATCCGTAAAGCGGTACACCATCCAGAGTGTATCATCAAAGGAGATTTCGGCATTCTCCGTGACTTCTTTATCCATATCCGGCGCATTGCTTCCGTTGTCAAGGTAAATGCCGGCGGAGCGCAGCAGATTGCTGGGGGTCACGTCCTGGTTATCTTCTACCGTTGCAATCGCGAACACCGAGAAGGAATCCGTCGAAAAGCTTATCACCTCCCGCGCGTCGCCACCTTCAGAGTCTGTGATCTCCTCGGCCTCCTCCAGGCTGAGGGGTGCGATGGCATTTTCCATATCGGCTGTATAGACCTCTGCCGGAAGCTCCTCGGCATATTCCAGTCCCTCATCCACAAAGTGGAAGATGCGCTCACTGTCGCCGCAGCTGCCGGCGGCTTTTTCGATGGAAACAGAAACCGTGCTGCCATATTCGGGCTCGATGACATTTCCCTCGCTGTCCAGAATGCTGATATCGTAGGCGTCAAAGCTGCTCAGCGTCTGCTCTTCCTCGGACAGAAGCGCCTTTACGGTCTGCTTCGCTTTGCTGTAGGAGTCGGCGGAGAAGATTCCCTTCAGCTTCTGCCAGAGGGTTCTGTCCTTCAGATTCTTCACCCGGAGGCTCGCGCCCTTCGGGAATACGCCTTCGTCGGCATCCACATAAACCGTGACGGCCTTATCGCCGCCGCCGACAGTTTGCTCCTTATGAAATTCCGGCATTTCCGGATTTTCGGAAAGGGCGTTTTCATCGATATCAGAATCAGTGCTGATATATGATGCCCCGCCTTCGGTTTCCTCTTCTGCAGCATCCATACTTAAATTACTGGCGCTGCTGATGTACCCCCCCCTCAGTCGCATAAGCGGCCACGCTGGAGAACGTCAGGTTTGCTGCCATCGCAAGCGACAGCAGTGCAAGATCAAGCTTTTTCATACGTGTTGTCATCTCCCTGTTTCATTTGCGGATTATTCCCCGCATAAAAAGCCGCGGTTCAGACCGAACAACGGCTCTATGACAGGTATATTATCACGGATATGCGGAATGTTCAACAGAATCATCAAAAAATGTCGATTTAAATGCATCACGCCTCGCGATTCATAAGCATTGGATTCTCCGCAAGGGACACGATGGTAAGGCCGTTATGTTTCCATGCACGCCGCCTATTTAAGATTTTTGCGGTTTACTGCAGAAATCTTAACTAAGCGGGCACAAAAAAATGGAAGCGACTGCAAATAATGCAATCGCTTCCACTTATTTAAGCTTGAATTCACCGGCACATCGCTTCGATGCATGTCGGTTCGTTACGAATTTGCCTGATCCAAATTTCCTAACTCTTTATTGTTCAGCAGCATCGGGATCTCTGCAAGAGATACAATACGGTAGCGGAAGTCCGCTCTGGAGCCGGCTGTTTCCTTCAGCTTGCGGGAAATTCTCTGGTAGATGATGCCGCAGTCCTCCTTCTTGGTGCCAATCAGCAGCACCAGGAACTGGGAAGAAGAATACTTCGTGTAGACGTCGCCCTGACGAAGACCGTCATGCAGCGCATCCTTCAGTGCCTCTGCGCGGGCTGCCAGCTTCTCCTGATTGGAGATTGCCTTTCCCTCGTAGTCCACCAGCGTGCACAGCATCATGAAGATGGAGCTTCCGCGGCGGGCAAGGTTTCTTCTCAGCACATGATAAACATCCACAAAGCTGGAGAACGCACAATAATAGGATCCCACCTTATGGCTGTCGGCTGTCCGCTTCAGCGCAGCATCTCTTCTCAGAATGCTGGCCTGGATTTCCTCGATATCATCGCTGGCCACCTTCACATCATCATAGATGCGGCTGTAGCAGTCCAGAAGCTCGTCCGGAAGCGGTACCTCCAGCTCCTCGAGATAATACTTTGCGGTCTTGTTGTAGAGCTCGTAGGCCTCCTTGAACTCCCTCTTCAGAATCAGGGCATCGATCACCTGGATCTGCCAGCCTCTGTCCGGGTAAATGATATTGGCGCGGCGATACAGCTCATACAGGGAATCATAATCCTGCCGTGCACGATAATAAGCGCCCAGGAAGTCCACCAGCATCTCATAGCTGTGACGAAGCTGCACACTCTCAATGATGACCCAGTAGTCGGTTGCGAAATCCGGAATCAGCTCGCCCTTATACAGCGCAAAGGCCTGCTCGTAAATTTCCGCCTTCTTCTGCTCATCCTCGGTTTTCTCCGCCTTGGCACAGAGATCACGGAAGTCAAAAAGATCCACTTCGATTTCATAGCCGGGAATATCCTCCAGGGTATACATTCCCTTCCGGCCTTCAATAAACTTCTTGCCCGGAACGCCGCCCTTCTTCAGCTGCGTACGCGCCTGATGCAGAAGGTTATTCAGGCTGTTGTTTTCGTCCAGAAGATCCTTATAGCCGAAAACGCCGTCAATCAGCTCGCGCTTCGTGATGCCGTTTTCCTTGTTCATGATCACAATCTGCAGCAGCTTCAGAAAATTGGCCTTGTTGTTTGCGCCGAGTGAAACCTGCTGATCATCCACCTTCATAGAAAAGCGACCGAGCATTTCTATATAAATCTTGTGCTTAACCTCTCCCATATTATCTCCCATTCGAAGCCAGTCTTTAATGTTTCTGATTCGTTGTCTCTATCATAAACGCTAAACTTCGCGTTGTAAACATAAATTTATTTATTATACAAGTAAATTTAAGACAACATTTTGGGAGATACCGGGACGGGGCGTCATGCCAGGCTGGCAGCAACAAGTCCGCTGAAAAGCGGATGCGCATTGGTGGGACGGGACTTGAATTCCGGATGTGCCTGCGTGCCCAGGAAGAAAGGATGTTCCTTCAGTTCGATCATCTCCACGATCCGTTTGTCCGGAGACATACCCGGCAGCAGCATGCCGGCCGCCCGCAGCTGATCCCGGTAGTCGTTGTTCACCTCGTAGCGGTGACGATGCCGCTCCGTAATCTCTGCGGCGCCGTAGAGCTCCCTTGCCTTTGTACTGTCCTCCAGTGCACAGCGATAGGCACCGAGACGCATGGTGCCGCCGAGATCCGTCACCGACTCCTGTTCCTTCATAAGATGGATCACCGGATGAATGGTGTTCGGATCAAATTCGGCCGAGTTCGCATCGTGGAAGCCCAAGACATTTCTCGCAAATTCAATGATGGCGATCTGCATGCCGAGGCAGATGCCGAGATACGGCACCCGGTTCTCGCGGGCATACTGTGCCGCCTGAACCATGCCCTCGATGCCGCGGTTTCCGAAGCCGCCAGGCACCAGAATGCCCTTCACGCCCTGCAGCAGCGCAGCCGCGCCCTTCTCCTCAATTTCCTCCGAATCCACCCAGCGGATATTCACCTTGGCATGATTTGCGATGCCTCCGTGCTTCAAGGCCTCCACCACACTGATATAGGCATCATGCAGCTGTGTATACTTACCGACAATCGCGATCTCCGTTTCCTTCTCCGGATGGCGCAGATTGTCAAGCATCTGATTCCAGTCGGTGAGATCCGGCTCCGGGCACGGCAAATGCAGGCACTCCAGCACTGCCTGGGCCAGCTGCTCCTGCTCCATCAGGAGCGGCACCTCATAAATGTATTCGGCATTGGTGTTCTGCAGCACGTGGTTGCTGGGCACATTGCAGAACAATGCGATTTTATCCTTGATATCCTTCGGAATGTCATATTCGGTACGGCATACCAGAATGTCCGCCTGCAGTCCGAGGCGCTGCAGCTCGCGCACGCTCATCTGGGTCGGCTTGGTCTTCAGCTCGCCGGAGGCATGCAGATACGGCACCAGTGTCACATGGATCATGATGGCATTCTCAGCGCCCTTGTCGTGCTGGAACTGGCGGATGGCCTCCAGGAAGGGCTGGGATTCGATGTCGCCCACCGTGCCGCCCACCTCGATGATGGCAATGCGGTCCTCCTCCGGATCCTCGGAACGGAAGAAATTGTTCTTGATCTCGTTTGTGATGTGCGGGATGACCTGCACGGTGCCTCCGCCGAAGTCGCCGTGACGCTCCTTGTTCAGTACTGACCAGTAGATCTTGCCGGAGGTGACATTGGCCTTTCTGTCCAGGCTCTCATCGATAAAACGCTCATAGTGTCCCAGATCAAGGTCAGTCTCTGTGCCGTCCTCCGTCACAAAGACCTCTCCGTGCTGGATCGGATTCATGGTTCCGGGATCGATATTGATATACGGGTCGAATTTCTGCATGGTGACCTTATAGCCGCGGGCCTTCAGAAGACGGCCGAGAGACGCCGCGGTAATGCCCTTGCCGAGGCCGGAAACCACACCGCCGGTTACAAATACGTACTTGATCATAAATACCCCCTTATTCCGAGAAACAGACGGGCAGCCCCTGCGCTGCACCCGCTTGATATCAACAAAAAAAGAGGTGACAATGACCAGAGGCAGCTGTCCTGCCTCTGTGACGTCATTGTCACCTCTCTTTATGCGCAATAAAAAACACAAGAAATATACCGCAAAGAATTTGGGATGTAAAGAAGAAATTTCAGACGGCCCCGCGTGCCGGAAAATCCGCCCTGCCCGCAGGCCGGCTGTCAATCGTCGTACTGTACAGCCCGCTTCAGTGCCTCCGCGGCCTCCGGACTCTCAAAGGCTGCGATCAGCGCAAAGCCGAGCTCCAGTGCATAGCCCAGTCCTCTGGCGGTGAAGACATTTCCATCCCTCACCACACCGTCATGGCAGTATTCCGCGCCAAGGAGCTGTGCCTCAAAACCGGGATAGCAGGTCGCCTTCTTCCCCTTCAGAAGTCCCAGCACACCGAATACAGAGGGCGCTGCACAGATGGCTGCCAGCGGCTTTCCGGCTGCGGCATGCAGCTTCACCATATCGCAAAGCTTTTCACAGCCCTTAAAATTCTGCGTGCCCTGTCCGCCGCCCGGCAGAAACAGGAGCTCCGCCTCGCCGTCATTTACCTGATCCAGCGCTGCATCGCACACAATCTCTATGCCGTGCGCGCTCCGAATGGATTTTTCCGGCTTGACGGACACCGTCGTCACATCAAAGTTTGCCCGCCGCAGAAGATCCACCACGCTGAGGCACTCCACCTCTTCCGTTCCGTCCGCCATAAATGCATATACCTTCATTTCAGCCCTCCATATATCACAAGTGTTTGATGACAGCCCGGCCCCGCGCTAAGCTCATGCGCATCCCGAACCATTCAAAAACCGCCGGCCTGCTGATCGCAGACACGGCGGTTTTCTTCAGCTGTCTTTATATTACAGCAATTTCAGTTTTCTGACCAGTCCTTCCTTAATCAGAACGCAATGCATCGATGGGATTCAGTCCGGCGGCACGCTTTGCCGGCATGTAGCCGAAGATGAGACCGATGGCCACAGATACCGAGAAGGAAACCACGATAGATCCCAGAGAAGCACTGGCGGTGATGCCCATGATCTGTCCGGCGACCTTGGTGGCCGCGCAGCCGATCACAATACCGATGACACCGCCGAGGGAGCTGGTCATCGCCGCCTCGATCACAAACTGCGTCAGGATCGTGCGGCGCTTGGCGCCCAGAGACTTCCGGATACCGATTTCACGGGTTCGCTCGGTCACGGATACCAGCATGATGTTCATCACGCCGACGCCGGCTACCAGCAGGGAAATGCCGGCAATGCCGCCCAGCATCAGGGACATGGTGGCGATCATATCATTCAGGGAATCCAGCATTTCCGACATGGCTGTTACCGTATACAGATCTGAATTTTTAAAGATCGTGTACAGGAAATCCTCGATATAGCCCTTAATGGTCACCGCATTGGTGACATTGTCATCGGTCACCGTGAAGGTATAGCTGTTGATCTGTCCGTTCCGGGACAGCTTGGCAGCCGAGGTATACGGGATATACACAAAGTCATCCGAACCGCCTTCCTCCATCTGCTCCGATTCACTGGTCTGCCGCTCCACCACACCGACAATGGTGAAATTCTGACCGTTGATCTTGATGGACTGCCCGACAGCCGAGGAGGCCGAGCCAAAATAGGTATTGGCCACATAGAGGCCGATGACCGCCGTCTTCTGACGGGACATGATGTCTGCATACTGAATGAAGCGGCCGACGGACAGATCGTCATCCACGATATCGAGATATTCCTCAGACACGCCGGTTACCTGCGTCGTGGTGGAGTTCTCATTTCCCACCTTGACGGCACCCTGCACGGTCACGCTGGGGGACATGTGGCTGAAGTACTGCGTGTTTTCCTCGTAATACTCATACATCTCGTCCACTGAAACCGAACGGCTGGACAGGTTGATCACATTCACCGTGATCCGGTTCGTTCCCATGCTGGCGAAGCTCTCGGTCATATAGCTGAGCTCGCCGTTCACGATTCCCACCAGGATAATAACGGCTGCCACACCGATGATGATGCCCAGCATGGTCAGGAAGGACCGCATTTTATTGGCCCATATACTCTTAATTGCCAGATTAAATGAGTTTAGCATAGTCCTCCGCATTTCCGTCGTAAACGATCTTGCCGTCGCTGATCCGCACAATGCGCTTTGCCTCCAGCGCGATGGAATTATCGTGCGTAATCATGACCACCGTGTTGCCCTCTTCGTTGATCTGCTTGAGAAAGCCCAGCACCTGCCGTGAGGTTCTGGAATCCAGCGCACCGGTCGGCTCATCCGCCAGGATCAGCTCTGGATCGCCGGCCAGCGCCCGGGCAATCGATACTCTCTGCTGCTGACCGCCGGACAGCTGCTGCGGATGCTGCAGGCACTTGTCGCCGAGCCCCACGCGCTCCAGCTGCTTCCGGGCACGTTCGCGCCGCTCCTCCTTGGAGTAGCCGGCATAGAGCAGCGGCAGCGCCACATTGTCAAGCAGCGTATCCTTCGGCAGCAGATTGTACTGCTGAAAGATAAAGCCGATCTTCCGGTTCCGGATCTCCGCCAGCTCGTCATCCGACATATGGCTGACGTCCTCGCCGCTGATATAGTATTCTCCCCGGGTCGGCACGTCCAGCGCACCGATGATATTCATCAGCGTGGACTTTCCGGAGCCGGACTTTCCGACAATGGCCACAAACTCGCCCTTGTAAATATTCAGACAGATGCCGTCATTTGCACGGATCTCCTCTGTGCCCATCTGATAGATCTTGTAAATGTCTCTGAGCTTCAGCAGCGGTTCTTCACCCTCGTGGCCTTCCGGCACACGTGCTTCGGTCAGTCCCGCCTCTGCCGTGGCCTGCGCAAGACGCTGAATCTCGTCATAGCGCTCCGCCTCCGGATCCTCTTCCTCCTGGCTGAAGCCCGCAGATACGGCTTCCGGCTGCTCCTGCGTCTGCAGGAGTGCCTTCTCATCCTTTTCCATACTGCTTACCTCCATGGCTTAGCCCATCGGACCGCCGCCACCGCCACCGGGGCCGCCGCCCATACCGCCACCACCGGGACCGCCGCCCATGCCGCCACCGCCGCCGGGGCCGCCCATCATAACGGTCATTTCACCGCTGCTGCTCGACACGGTAGACTGGCTCACATAGACGATGTCGCCGACAGACAGATTGCCGGAGGTGATCTCCACATAGCTGCTGTCTGACAGACCTGTGGTTACCTTCACAGCATGGAAGCCGGAAGGCACGCGGTTGTCCGCAAGCTTCTCTGCACCATCCGGTGCGCCCTCGCCGCCTTCAGCACCGGCCGGCTGGCCGTCTGCCGCAGCCTGGGTTTCGCTCTTCTCTGCACTGCTGCCGCTGCCGTCCTTCACATAAACCACATCGCCGCGCTGCAGGGCATCCACCGGGATCGCAATCGCATCCTCAGCAGAATCCAGTATAATGACACCGTCCACATTCATGCCCGGCAGCAGATCCCCGTAATCGGTCAATGTCACCGTCACGGGATAATAGGTTACGCCGTTGGAGGTAGTCCCCTCCATCGAAACATTGGTGACCTCACCGGTAAAGGTCTGATCCGAGAAGGCGTCGGCCGTCACATTCACGGTCTGTCCCACCTTGACATTGGAAATATCCAGCTCATCGATGTTCATCTGGAAGGTCACGGAGGAAAGATCGTAGATCACCGCCATGGTGGTCGTGGAGTTTCCGTTCTGGATCTTGTCGCCCACCTTCGAGGTCTTGGTCACCACCGTGCCGGAAATCGGCGCCGTGATGGTGTAGTTGTCCAGATTGTCATTGGTGGTATCCACATTGTTCTTGGCATTTTCGAGTGAACTCTCTGCAGAATCCACCTTGTCCTGGTAGCTGTCCAGAATATCCTGTACATCCGAAGCGTTCAGGCTGAACAGTGCGGTGCCCTCGGTCACATAATCCCCCTCATGCACCAGCACCTTCTCCACCGTAGCATCGCCGGACAGGTCGCTGGCATTGATGCTGATGTCCTTGGACGGTGTGAAGGCCGCATCTCCGCAGGAGACAATGCCGTTAATCTCGGCTGTTGCGGTATGGCTGGAGGTCAGTCCGCCCGGATTGGAAACCTGAATGGTCACATCCCGTACAATCTGGCCGCCGGTCAGAGTCTGATCCATGCTGGCCACGGCCACTACCGTACCCTCCAGCTGCTCCAGTGTGTCCGCCAGCGTCAGAACCGCCGTGCTGCCCACCGCGATCTGCTGGGCGTCGGTGGAAAGGAACGGCACCGCTGCCTCCATAACAGAGTCATTATAGAGCTCCGCAATTTCCGTATTGCCGGACAGCTTCTGTCCCTCCTTCACCTTCAGGCTCTTGATGTAGCCGGTGGCGGTGGACTTGTAGGTATTGCCGGACAGCTTGGAGGCCATCTTCTGATAATCCTCGGCTGCAGAATTGTACTGCTTCTGGGAACGCTCCAGGGAGCTGTTGGCCAGATTTACCTGGGAATCCACCGAGGTGGAATCGATGCGGTACATCACCTGCCCCTCGCTTACCTGGTCGCCCTCCTCAAAATTCGCCTCAATGATATTGCCATTGGCCATGGAGGTAATGTTGTAGGAGTCCTTCGGCTGGATGGTGCCCGAAGCAGAAAGGGAAGACACGATCGTCTGAGTGGAGACCTCTCCCGTCTTCACCTCCTCATTTCCGCCCTTGGCCTTCTTTTTCAGCACGAAGAAGGCAATGCCGCCGATCACTGCCGCCAGCACAATCACCAGCAGGATAATCAGCTTCACGCTTATTTTTTTACGCGGCCTTCCGCTGCCGCCCTTTTGAAATCTCATAGTCCCCTCCGACTTTACTGCACGTAGGCAATCACTTCCTTCTCTGTACCGCCGTCGCTGCCGGTACTTGTCTGCCAAACGATGGTGATGTCATCATCCTTGTCTGCAGTGCCATAGATAGAAAAGGCATACTGCATATCCGTACTCTTGATGTAATACTTCACGCCGTTCAGAAGAATATAGGTCGGCGTCATGACATTTGCCGAATCATAGTAGATCTCGAAGGAATCGCCGGTCGCCGTGCCCATGGTGCCGCTCTCGTTCTGATCAGAGTAGGCATATACCGACTTTGTGGAGGCGTTGTAGTAGATGGCTACCGCCGCATAGCTCTCCGCCGCCTCTTCGATGTCGGTCGCCGAGCACTCGACGCCGTTCAGATAACAGGTGGCGGCGCTCTCCTTGAACGGAATAAGGGAATGGAGGCTCTTGCCTGCCTTCAGCACATACGGGCCCTTCACATTGGACTCCAGCGTCTCCAGCATGTTCAGCTCCTTGTCGCTGGTCAGCGAGAAGCCCAGCAGCTGACCGTAGATCGTATTGGTCGACCTGGTCTTGCTCTCGTTCTCTGCGGTATTCGTCTTCATCAGATTATAGAAGAGATTGATGCAGTCCTGATAGCTCATGCTGTCGGTCAGTGCAGTTTTTGCAATGTCTTCGGACAAACCGATCGCCTGCGCCTTGCTGACCCGGTTTGCCAGCTGATTGCCGCTGAAGCTCTCATTGGTATAGCCCAGCAGTGCTAGACACCCCTTCACCGCTTCTCCGAAGGTCACCGTCTCATCCGGCTTGAATTTGCCGCCGAGGAAAGCCGACATCCAGCCCTTCTCTGTCGCAAGCCGGATGTAAGAGGCATATTCATCATCCTTCGCCACATCCGAAAAAACAGCCACATCGTTGTAAGCGCTGACAGAGGTCCGGTAGCTGGAGGCCATCACCAGCATTTTCGCAAACTCCTTGCGGGTCACCGCCTCGGTTTCCTTCGCCACATCCACATATCCGATTACATTGGCGCTCTGCATCGTCTTCTTCCGCATCGAAAAAGAGCTGGACGCGAAAGCCGTCATCGGGCAGACCATCGCCACACTGCTGACACCCATCAGTACCGCCAGCCCGCCGGTCATATATCGTCTGTTCATTCTCTTCACCTCATCTATCTCATCTCTGCAACCGCTTCGTATCCTATCCGATCCCTTTTTCCGGGGCCAGCGTCTGCCCTGGCAAATGTCTTCGGCCATTCCATACGAAAACTAGCCTGAAGTTTATCGGTTCGCGCTGAAATGAAACTGAAAAATTCCTGCAACAAAGGAAGTACACAAATTGTTCACAGAAAAAGACAGATCCGAAAAAACGGATCTGTCTTTTTTTATCCTGTCGATCATATACGAGGCTGCCCGCCGCCCATCGTATTGCTGCGCTTTAAAGGCTTTCCCTTGTTTTCTTTTTTCTCCTGCTTTTTCTGCTGTGCCGCCAGATCAACCTTGGCCCGGCTCGGCTTCTGCTTCTTCATATTATGCTTTTCAAGGGCTTTATCGATCTTCTCGAACATGCTTCTGTCGCTCTTGCTGAACTTTGCACGATCACCGCTCATTTCCGCTTCAAAATACTTCTGCAGATGTTCACCGGAAATCTGCTTCAGGCTCCATGAGCCCTTATTCAGCCGGCCCGCCAGATCCTGCAGCGTTCTCTTCAGCTTCTCCCGCTTCACTTCAATTTCCGCGGCATTCCGGATATACTCGCTCTTCTGCTCCAGCATTTCCTCAACTTTATCCGTCGGAATATCTCTTTCTCTCTTGTGAAGCACCTTCGCCAGCGACTTTTTCTCCATCGCCAGCTTCTGCTCCTTCGGAAGCTGATCAAAGCTCTTCTCCACCTGCTTGCTGGCCATCGCCTTCATTACGGCAAAGCCCGCCAGCAGCATCGGGCTCGACAGCATTGCAATCATCGCGATGATGAGTGCAAGCGGATGTCTCGTAATCGACATAAGCACGCCGTCAATCGCCCGGGCAGCCTTGCACATGCCGCTGAGCTTGGGCGTCATGCCCCGGTTTTCGTCGTACTCCTCCCCGATTTTCTTTATGAGCTTGCCCTCGAGATCCAGCAGCTTTCGGTCATAGCTTCCGTCCCGATTGCTTGTCCTGCAGTCATCGAGTCTCTTCCGGAATTCCTGTGCCTCCCTGTCATTCATCAGATTGGCATCATAGCGCGCATAATCGCTGCAAAGCTGCCTCAGGTTCTCTATGCTGAATTCCTGCTTCTCCTTCTTCTGATCCAGAAATTCATCCACTACCTTATTGGCGCTTTTTTTTCTTTCTTTTTCGTGCCGGGCATCCAGCCCATTACGCACCTTCTCAAACGCATCATACGCTTCCAGATACTCCTGCTTCTTCTCTTCATTGCCGCCGTCAAAGTAGCTCTCTCTGTAAGCATCCAGCAGCTTTTTTTCTGCCTCTCTGTAAGCAGTGAGCTGAGCATCCTGCGGCCCAATAGGCACGGCATCCTGAGCAGCAAGCAGATTGTCCTCCCCGTCAAGATCAACGTACGCTTCTTCCAGATCGGCTTCCTCATTTTCCAGATGATTCGGCAGCCGTTGCTGAAGTTCATCTTCAAGCTGGTCTATCTCTGCATTTTCCGGCTGAATCTCATCCTGGTGTTCCTGCTCCGGCGGATTCGGATTTACCGGCTGATTCGGATCCAATGCCTGCGCCGGATGATTCTGAACCACTCCCTGCGGCGGATGATTCTGATTTTCCGGCTGATTCGGATCCAATGCCTGCGCCGGCTGATTCGGATCCAATGCCTGCGCCGGCTGATTCGGATCCAATGCCTGCGCCGGCTGATTCGGATCCAATGCCTGCGCCGGCTGATTCGGATCCAATGCCTGCGCCGGCTGATTCGGATCCAATGCCTGCGCCGGCTGATTCGGATCCAATGCCTGCGCCGGCTGATTCGGATCCAATGCCTGCGCCGGCTGATTCGGATCCAATGCCTGCGCCGGCTGATTCGGATCCAATGCCTGCGCCGGCTGATTCGGATCCAATGCCTGCGCCGGCTGATTCGGATCCAATGCCTGCGCCGGATGATTATTTACCTGCTGATTCGGATCCACTGCCTGCGGCTGATCACCCGGTACTCCACCATTTCCATTATTTCCACCTGCCATCTCTCTATTCCTCCTCTTTCCTCAATTCCCGGCTGTTCGGGATGAATTATTTCGGTTCGCATGCTCCGGGAAATGCTTTATCAGGGAAACACTGATAAAGCGTTTCCCGCGCCGGATGTACGCTGCGAAGCAGCCAATTCCTCTGCAAATCCGTGCGGTGCCCCGGAGAGTCTAAGGAGATGCTGATTCCATCAGCATTTCCTTTATGCTTTTGCTGCGCTCATATTAGCATCGGGAGAGACACAGAAGAGACACAGCGCAAAACAGCTACAACATTTTCTGCAGTGTCCGCACAATCCTGTCTCAGGCAGCATTTCCTCAGCTCAGGCTGCTCTTCACCCGCTCCCAGGTCATGTCGGCATAGTTCTGTTCCTTCTCCGGCGGAAGCTGCTGCGTTTTCTCCGGATTCTTCGGCAGCCAGATTCTGGCATGGGTGCCCTGGCCAGGTGTGGACTGGATATCCAGCTCACCGCTGCACATAGCCTGCAGACGATTGCCCACACTCTCCATGCCGGTATGGGAACGGCCGTCGTTCTTCTTCACATTCTTATCGAAGCCCACGCCGTCATCATCCACGATGATCTCCGTCCCCTCCGGCAGCGCCCGGGTACGAATCGTCACCGTGCCGCCGTCTATCTTCTTGCTGACTCCGTAGCGGACCGCATTCTCCACCAGCGGCTGAACCGCCAGCGCCGGCACCTTGAAGTCGGTTGTGCCGATATCATACACAATCTCCAGCTCGTCCTCGAAGCGCATCTTCTCCAGAGCAAGATAGTTCTGAATATGCTTAAGCTCCGCCTCGAAGGGAATCAGATCATTCTGCCGGAGCGAATCCAGATTTCCACGCATATAATCCGAAAAACGGGTGATGGCCTCCTGGGCTCTCTTCGGATCCTCGTCGCAGAGATAGTAAATGGCATTCAGGCAGTTGTACATGAAGTGGGGCTGGATCTGCGAAACCATCAGCTGGATCCGCATGTCGGTCAGCTGCTTCTGCTGCTCCGCAATCTTCCGCTCCTGGCTGTAGATCTCCAGCGCCTGCTCCAGCATGTTCTGGAGATACAGGAGCATCAGCACACCCGTAATCGCAATATTCAGGAAGGATATGCCGTAAATCAGAAACTGCAGCAGGAGGGCCGCAAAGGGAAGCCCCAGACAGATGCCGAAGGCCGTCAGATCATAGCGCTTCAGCACATGCCGGTTCTGCACAACCGAGTAAACATTCAGCGCGAAGCCCACCAGACCGCAGGCCGCCGGCAGCCAGAAAAGCTCGCCGCGGTGATACAGATTCTGTGCATCAAAGTAGTAGCAGAGCGGATAGTACTGACTCAGCACCAGAACCGTCAGAAAGACGATGCCGACCACCCGGAGCACCCGCAGGTTCCAGTCCACGGTCGCACCGCCCTTCAGGCGAATGCGCTCATCGACATACTTCGTAAAGGTATATATGAGCAGATAACTCAGTACATAATGACAAAAGCTGCTGATACGCACGATCCAGTAGCCGTAAACGGTCCCGTTTCCCTCCGAGAGCCCGGCGGCACTGTCCGCCGCCAGCATCAGCGAATTCATCAGCAGCAGGATGATAAACAGGCTCTGCTGCTTCCAGCGTTTTTTGTCCCGGTTCCAGGACAGACCCAGGGCCGCGATGAAGCAGAAGATGCAGCCCCAGAGCTCCAGTGCCACCTGGGCATAGGAAAGCATAATCATAGGATTCTCCTCTTGAACTCAGACAGCAGAATGAATGGTATAGATGCCTGTCCCGTTTTCTGCCGTCATCTTCACCTTCGCATCGCCGACATTTACCGTCTGGAACAGGGACAGGCCGTAGCTGTTGCTGCCCTGCCAGCTGTCCACAATGGCATCCGCCAGCAGCTCGGGGCCGTGACTGATCTTTGCGAGGAAGTACTGATAGACCGCATAGTCACAGTTGTAAATGTTGTTGCTGCCGCCGCTCCGGCTGCCGACCCGGGCCTTGAGCTTAAGCTCATAGCCGTCGGACATCAGCGTGAAGGACATGATCTCCGTCTCATTCTTATTATCGTCCAGCTCATAGTAATGCACGGAGCGGTTGTATACATGGAATACACGTCTGTTCGGAAAATAGCCCTGGATCTTCCGGTTGATGGCGCTGAGCTCATTCAGGAAGGACTCGGTGCTTTCAAACTGCGTGTAGCGGTCCGGAACGTTCACCGCCACATCCAGAATCGTCATGCTCTTCTTCGACCAGACACCGTTGGCATCCAGCAGATAGCCGTCCGGCGTGAGACCGCCGAACTGCATGTTCCCCGTTTCGTCATTATAGTAGGTGTAGCTCTCGCCGTTCTTCTGCCAGCCTGCATGCACCGGCATGGTCATGGCTGCCGTTACCGCCAGCATGACAAGAGCCGCCGACATTTTTCTCTTTTTCATCCTCAGTACTCTCCTCTTCCTTTATCCATCAACGCTTTGCTGCTTCTATAATCTCTGTCAGCCTCTGTTCCCAGTAGCTTTCCCACTGACTGTTCCATCTGCTGCCGTACTTCTCGGAAAGCTTCCTGGTCTCTCCGTTTTCCGTCACCTCGAGGCGCTGCACCAGCTCCGTCTTCAGCTTTTCGGCTGCCTCCGTACACTGCTGCTCCAGCTGCCTCTTCTGCTCGAGTTCCGCCTCGCTCAGTCCACTGCCGCCGGCCTCCTCGCTCTGACTTTCCTTCTGCTTCAGACGAATCAGTGTCACCTGATCCTCCGTGCGCAGAGAATAGCTGCCCAAAAGCTTTTCGGCGTCCTGCCAGCTGCTGCAGCTCTGCAGCTCTGTCTTCATGCTGCTGTCGTAGGTCACACCGCCCAGTGTCGCGAATAAGCGGACAATCTGTGCATTATTGTATGCCTCCAGCGTACTCTCCGGATGCAGTCCGTCAAGAATGCTGTTTTCCTTCTTCTGCCAGTCGCTGACACTCAGCTTTCCTTCCTCCTGCAGAAGCTCCCGCAGCCTGAGCAGCTGCTTCAGCTCTGCCTTCTCCTCGTCGCTGAGGCGTGTCACCG
>CAVAXR010000015.1:0-16418 GCA_963592375.1 Oribacterium sp.
GTATGGCAGCGGACTGGCGACGCTGGCCGGACAGCTTGCGCAGGGAGCAGGCACCAGCTCCGGTGCCCAGCAGCAGGCCTCCCGCTTTGTGGGACGGCTGTCCTCTGTGCAGGAGCTGAAGAAGTCGGCCGATGACATTTCCCAAAACGCGGCAGACAGCAGTGCCCAGGCAGGAAAGAAGATCACGGAGCTGCAGAATGCACTGGAGAATCTGGGCGGCGGCCTCGCGGATATTGCAGGTATGGACTCGAGTGAACTGATTCGTGAGATAGATGCCGTACTGTCGGACATCGAAGACATTTCCGAAGACGCGGGTGCGGTGGCCTTCCAGACGGCGCGCTTCCTGAACAGCGCGAGTCAGCTGTCAGCGGATCTGGATACGCTGATCGGCACCATGAACAATTATTATGAGGATGTACAGACAGCCCTCACGAATACGGACAATGTGATCGGACAGATTCAGAAGACCTCGGAGGACCTTGCAGGCACGCTGCAGACGGTGAATGATACGCTGCGGTCTGCCAGCGAGAATCTCAGTGCAGCCGGCGATGCGGCAATCTCCGCCGGTGAGATGGCCGTGGACAATACCGGAAGGATCGTGGACAACACAAAGAATCTGAAGGATTCCAGCGCGGATCTCAGAAAGTCCATCAACGACGAGCTGGATGAGCAGGAGGCAGAGAATAACTTCCTGAACATGGATCCGGATGCGGTGAAGGAGTCCTTTACCAGTGAGAGGAATCAGGAGCCGACGGCGCTTTCTATCGTTTGCCGGACGGAGGAAATTTCTGTGGATGACGAGGATGAGGAAAGTCTCGATGCGGAGGCTGCGGAGGCTTCCACCGGTGTATTGCAGCGAATCGCCAATATATTTATCAAAATCTGGCATACGCTGAAGACGCTGCTGGGGCTCGAGAAGAATTAGGATAATGTCGGCGGGCCCGGGCAGCCGGGCTGTGCGCAGGATTTGTAAAATCGCAGAGGGATGCGGAGGATAGAATAGTATCATGAAAAAGAGAGGTTTCAGATTCGGACAGCTGACAGCGGGAACGGCATTGCTCTGTGCTCTGTCCGCAACAACGGCGCTGCCGGCATTTGCCAATATCAAAAGTCTGGAGATCAATGCGGACACGGACAATGTCGACGGCTATACGGCGGGGCAGGCCTTTCTGCCGAAGCTCACGCTGGAGGATGAGGATGAGGACATGCTGACGCTCAGCGCGGACACCGCAGAGCTCCGGGATGCGAACCCCACGGTGCCGTATACGGTGAAATTCACGCTTCATGCAGATGACGATGTGCTGGATGACGATCTCAGGATCCGGGGCACCGGCATTCGCCAGACCTACGTGGACTATGTGTCGGTGGACAATACGGAGGCTGCGGGACGGCTGCTGATCTATCCCTTTTATCAGCTGACGGCGCCGGAGGGACTCACGGCAGACTATGCCGCAAAGAAGCTGCGCTGGCAGGCTGTGCAGTATGCCGGAGATTATGAGGTCGTGCTGACCTATACGCAGAAGAGCGGCAGTCAGAAGACGGTGCACCGGCATACGAAAAATACCGAGCTGAATATTTCGGATGTGCTCAGCCTCAGCAGCAGCGGCACGGTCAGTGCTTCGGTGCGGGCGCTGCCGACCGAGGAGGCCGGCTATGTGAAGGCCGAGGTGAAGGACGGCACGGCGAGCTGGGAGCCCTTCAGCAGTGCGGAGCAGTACAAGCTGAAAATCCAGTGGACGGATGCCCAGGGCAGAAGCCATAAGCAGGAGGAGACGGTCACCGGCACCAGCAAGAATGTGAGTGCCTATGTGAATTCTTCTGATAAAAAGGAAGTGACGGTTACGGTTCGGGCGATTCCGAAGCAGAACGATGCGAAGTACTACAACATTGCGGTGAGCGAGTGGGCGAGCGCCGGGGACGGAGCCGCGGATACCTCGGATTACGATACTGACGATGTCTGGGAAATGCTGGCGGACTACCAGGCTGTGGTGGACGGCAACTTCGCGGCGGCCTCCAATGCGTATACCGGGCTCAGCGGCAGTACACCGGACGCAGGCGGCGGAACATGGCAGCGAAGCGGCTGGAGGTGGAAGTATCTTCTGAACGGTACGGCCTGCAATCAGGGCTGGAAGCAGATCGGCAGCAGCTGGTACTACTTTGATGCGGATGGATATATGCATACCGGCTGGCTGCAGGACGGGGGCAAGTGGTATTACCTCGAGTCCAGGGTGGGCAGCAGCTGCGGTGTTATGGTCACCGGCAGCCGTGAAATCAACGGAAAAAGCTATAGCTTCGGCAGCGACGGCAGCTGTATGAATCCATAAAGAAGAAGGTTCGGGTGCTCCTGCACCCGGACTTTTTTACATTCGTGTCATTTGGTGTGATTTTCCGGAAAAAATTCGCGCAAAATAACACGAACTTTTTTGAATAATGCGTTGATTTTGACGGGAAATGGTGAGAAGATAAAACCTAAGGCAGAATGGAGGTAAAGCATGTACAGGAAGATCATGGGATTTTTAGAAGCATGGAAAGAAGGACAACATAGAAAGCCGTTGATTCTGCAGGGTGCAAGACAGGTGGGGAAGACCTATTCGATACTGGAATTCGGGCGAACACATTATGAAAATGTTGCGTACTTTAATTTTGAGACCAATCCCAGGCTGAATGACACATTCGCAGAAAACATCAGCCCAGCGTATCTTCTGCCGATTTTGTCCCATATCGCAGGGCAGACAATCGTAAAAGAAAAGACGCTGATTGTGTTTGATGAGGTTCAGCTCTGTGAAAGGGCGCTGACTTCATTAAAATATTTTTGCGAAGATGCGCCGGAATACAATATCATAGTGGCCGGCAGTCTGCTTGGCGTGGCGGTAAATCGGTCGCAGTTTTCTTTCCCGGTCGGAAAAGTGGATATAAAAACGATGTATCCGATGGACATGGAAGAATTCATGCTGGCGATGGGAGAGAAAGCGCTGGTGGATCAGATCAGGGAGAGCTTTCGTACGGATATGCCGCTGCCGTCTGCGCTGCATGATGCAGCCATGCAGTGGTATCGTCAGTATCTGATAGTTGGCGGTATGCCGGAATGTATCGTGCAATTTGCAGAAACGAAGGATTATGTGCTGCTCCGTCATACGCAGGATACGATATTGACAAGCTATCTCAATGATATGAGTAAGTATAATAATCTGAACGAAATCAAGAAAACCAGACTGGCCTATGATAACATCAGTGTTCAGCTTTCCAAGAAGAATACGCGCTTTCAGTACAAGCTGATCAAAAAGGGAGGTCGGGCGTCAGAGTTTGAAAATGCGGTGGAATGGTTGTGCCTGTCCGGTATCGTGTCCCGGGTACATAAGGTAGAGCAGATCAGAAAGCCGCTGGAAAATTACCGTGACATAGATGCGTTTAAAATATATGTATCGGATACGGGACTGCTTTGTGCGAAGAAGGATCTGGCGGCCAATGATGTTCTTTATATGGTGGAAGAACTCAATGATTTTAAAGGCGGAATGACAGAAAATTATGTGCAGATACAACTGTTGATTAACGGTTATCATACCTACTACTGGGAATCGGAGCGCGGCGCTGAAATTGATTTTATTATTCAACGGGAGGGTCAGCTTATTCCGATTGAGGTCAAGTCTGCAGATAATACCCGGGCCAAAAGTCTGAAAATCTATATGGATACATACAAGCCGGCCTACGCTATCAAGCTATCTGCGAAAAATTTCGGCTTTGAGGACAATAAGAAAATCGTTCCGCTGTATGCGGCGTTTTGTATATAGGGAAGAAGAGTCAAAATCAATTTTCATTCGGATGAAACCGAGTCGGATAAAACCGGGTAATAGCAGCTGTGTCGCTAAACAGTTGCTTATATGGAACAGAGCCTGTGAATAATGAAATATATGCGGAAAAATATTTCGCAAAATAGCGCAACATTTGATATGTTGCGGAAAAATACGTATAATAGGATATGAATGAAATACAAAAAGCCGGAGGAGTGGAAATGCAAACGTGTAGAGAGACAGCGTTAAAATGGAATGTGTCGGAACGTACAGTCGCAGATCTGTGCAGAAGAGGGAAAATTTCCGGTGATTTTTCTGACATTCAAGGATGTGAAGTTTGATACATGGGAAGCGACAATTGATAAAATCAGAAGCGTTATTCAGGAGGAATACGATAGACACCGGAAGTTGAAAGTAAGTGAGAAGCTTTCTGAATACGAAAAATTTCTACGAAGAAATCGTAGGATTTATGAGGAATCTATTTTCAGGTGCATTTAAGGACAATAAAAATCTTTCCTATGGATTTCTTACCGGCATCCTCAGAATTGCTCAGGAAAGCATATTCAGCGGATTGAATAACCTGACTGTAAATTCTGTGATGGATGAAGCTTATATTCTTTGCTGCAAGGCGGAAGAACGGTGGCAAAAATTGATCAAAATGTCGTTTACAGATCACTTACTGCAGATCCGGCAAATATTTACAGTCTATTGTTAATGGCTGGTTATCTGAAAACACCGAAAAAGGAGCTGCAGTCGGACGGATCGTACCTGTGTGATGTTTCCATTCCGAATAAGGAAATCGCAGCTGTATACAAAAGTGAAATACTATCGCATCTGCAGCAAATCCGTGCGACTGGAGATTGTTAAGGAATGCTTACCCCAGCACGGCGGAGCTCAGCAGCACGACGGCAACGGCGGCCATGGCGGTTGGAAAGAGGCCTGCGCCGCACCAGGCCAGTCCGATGCCGAGCACGAGGGCGAGGAGGCCGGAGAGGGGACTGACCGTTGCATCCATGATGGCCGGGAAGGTCATGACGGCGAGCGTTACATAGGGCACATAATAGAGGAAGGAACGGATGGTGCGGTTTTTGATCTCCCGGCGGATGAGCGTGAGCGGCAGAACCCGGAGAAGATAGGAAACGAGAAACATGATGAAGATGTAAATGTAGGCGTTCATATCAGACGGACTCCTTTCCGTTTGCTGTGCCGACGGCATTTTCCTGAGGGGTCTGCGGAGCGGCATCAGAGTGGGTATCCTCCTCTGATACCGGGAAAAGAACGGCGGCGCCGAGGGAGAGAAGCACGGTCAGCAGGATGATGCGGCTTCCCTCGGAGAGGCTGCGGATCAGCGGCAGACGAGAGCAGAGGAAGCTCAGGGTCATGGAGAGCAGCACCAGTATGCGGATCACGCGGTCTGTGCGGGCCGGCGGGATAATGATGGCGAGGAACATGCCGTAGATGCCGACGCCGAGAGCGGTCACAAGAAGCTCCGGCAGGATGTTGCCGACCACAACGCCGAGACAGGTGCCGACCGCCCACCAGCTGAGGGAGGCGATGGCCAGTCCGTAGTTATAGAAGGGGTTGAGTCTGCCGGGCTGGGTCACGGACGCGCCGAAGATTTCGTCGGTGATGACGAAGCCCACCAGAAGGCGGTGCCGGAAGGGCGTGTCCGGAGAAAATTTCTGTGAGAGCGAGGCCGACATGAGGAGATAGCGCGCATTGATGATCAGAGTAATGACGGCCATCTCGAGATACGGAGCCTGCGATGCAATGACGGTGAAGCCGGCATATTCGCCGGCAGAGGCATTGCAGAGAAGGCTTGCCAGTGTAGCCTGAAAGGCTGTGAGTCCCGCCCGCTTTGCGGAAATGCCGAGGGCAAAGGCCACAGCAAAGTAGCCAAGTGCGATGGGGATGCCGTCATGCAGCCCCCGCCGAAACCATTGCTTGTTCTGATTCATGTAGATACTCCCTGAACCGGGACGTCTTTGTCCCGGATATTCATTCATTTACTTTCTTCGTTTTCCGCTACCTTCCAGGCCTGGTAGACCTCCCGCTTGCCGATGCCGCGGTCCTTCGCAACGGCCTTCATGGCATCTTTTTCAGAGAGGCCCTGATCGAGATAATGCTGCATATGCTCGCTGAGCGGCATGGCAGTCCAGTCCCGGATGCTTTCCTCCCGGATCTCTTCACGGGATTTCCCTTCGATCACGAGAACATATTCGCCGCGGGGATCCTCGGCTTCGTATTTTGCGATGGCATCCTCCAGTGTGGTGCGGATGCTTTCCTCGTGGGTCTTCGTGAGCTCGCGGCAGAGGGAAATGCGCCGTTCCCCGCCCAGTGTCTCTGCAAGCTCTGCCAGCGTTTTCCGGAGATGATGGGGCGCCTCGTAGATGATCATTGTGCGGGTTTCGCCGGCGAGCTCCGCAAGGATTTCCTGCCGCTCCTTCTTCTCTGCGGGCAGAAAGGCCTCGAAGGCGAAGCGACGGGTGGGAAGGGCGGAGAGAGTCAGTGCCGTGATGCAGGCGGCGGGCCCGGGAAGACTGGTGATGGTGACACCGGCCTCCGCCGCCTGCCGCACCAGCTCTTCGCCCGGATCCGAGATGCAGGGGGTGCCGGCGTCCGTGATGATGGCGATATTTTTCCCGTTCAGCAGCTCCTGTACCAGATAATGCGCCTTGTCGTATTTGTTGAACTCATGATAGGCGGTCATGGGCGTTTTGATTTCGAAGTGATTCAGCAGTCGGATCGAGTTTCGGGTGTCCTCTGCGGCGATCAGATCCACCTCCCTCAGACAGCGGAGGACGCGGCAGGTGATGTCCTCCAGGTTTCCGATGGGGGTGGCACATATATAAAGGGTTCCGGTTTCCATAGCAGCTCCTTAATGGTCATAAATCTGTCATGATGCCGCGTTGTCCCGGACATCATGCTATGAGCGAAAATGCTGAGTCCATCAGCATTTCCCTAAGAGTGTAGCCGAAACTTGCGATTTTGTGAAGAATTTATGCCTCGACTTGCAAAGCGGGGGGAGCTTCTGTATACTTCTGTATATTGGCGTCCGTATGGAAGCACGTAAAAACGCGGCTGAACGGTACTTAAAGGCATGAAAAAATCTGTATACAGATTTGCGCCGGACAGTCGAAGGCAATACATAAAGGAGATATTATGAAAATGAAAAAGATGAGATGGTTGATGGCAGTGGCTCTGGGCCTCATGCTGGCATTGTCCGCCTGCGGCTCGGACAAGAAGGAAAGCGCAGCTGAGAGTACACCGGAGCAGGGCATGGTGATGGAGACCACAGAGGAAGAGACAAATCCGGAGAATGGTCTGCCGCTGTCCAAGCAGCCGGATCCCACGGCGCCGGTGCTGGCTTCCATCGTGGTATACGTACCGGAGGCAGACGGCAAGCTGAGCGGCATCATGGATGCGGCGGATGAGCTGACAGAGCAGAATGTGCTGGAGCTGATGGTGAGCCATGGGGTACTGGCAGAGGGCGTGAAGTTTGTCAGCCTGGACAAGTCGGATTCTGCCGAGACTGTAGCAGCAGGCCCGGGCGCTTCTTCGGAGGATGCGGAGAAGATACAGAACGGAACCCTGACACTGGAGGGCTTCCAGGCAGCAGACGGCGTGGATGAGGAGCTTGCGAAGCAGGCCGTGATCGAAACCTTCAAGGAGAACTATAAACTGGGGGACGTGACCCTGGTTTTGAACTGAAGACATTAAGCAAAGGGAGAAAAGTATGGAAAAGAAACCCTATTATATCACAACTGCGATTGCCTATGCTTCCGGCAAGCCGCATATCGGAAATACCTATGAGATCGTGCTGGCGGATGCCATTGCGCGCTACAAGCGTTTCCAGGGCTATGATGTGCGTTTCCAGACCGGAACCGACGAGCATGGTCAGAAGATCGAAGAGAAGGCAGAGGCGGCAGGCGTGACGCCGAAGCAGTATGTAGACAAGGTGGCCGGCGAGATCAAGACCATCTGGGATCTGATGAACACCTCCTATGACAAATTCATCCGCACCACGGATGCAGATCATGAGGTACAGGTCCAGAAGATGTTTAAGAAGATGTACGACAAGGGCGACATCTACAAGGGTGCCTATGAGGGATGGTACTGCACACCCTGCGAGTCCTTCTGGACAGAGTCCCAGCTCGTGGACGGCAAGTGCCCTGACTGCGGACGTGCGGTAGAGAAGGCGCAGGAGGAGGCATACTTCTTTAAGATGTCCAAGTATGCGGATCGTCTGATGAAGCATATCGAGGAGCATCCGGAGTTTATCCAGCCGGTATCCAGAAAGAACGAAATGGTAAACAACTTCCTGAAGCCGGGCCTTCAGGATCTCTGCGTGTCCAGAACCTCCTTCAAGTGGGGCATTCCGGTGGATTTCGATCCGAAGCACGTGGTATATGTATGGCTGGATGCCCTGACCAACTATATCACCGGGCTCGGCTATGATGCAGACGGTGCTTCCGGTGAGCTGTTCGGAAAGTACTGGCCCTGCGACCTGCATCTCATCGGCAAAGACATTATCCGCTTCCATACGCTGTACTGGCCGATTTTCCTGATGAGTCTGGATCTGCCGCTGCCGAAGCAGGTATTCGGTCATCCCTGGCTTCTGACCGCTGCCGGCAAGTCCGAGGAGGGCGTAAAGATGTCAAAGTCCCGCGGAAATGTGATCTACGCGGACGATCTGGTGCGTCTTTTCGGCGTGGATGCCGTGCGTTTCTTTGTGATCCATGAGATGCCCTTCGAAAATGACGGCGTGATCTCCTGGGAGCTGATGGTGGAGCGCTACAATTCGATGCTCGCCAACATTCTCGGAAATCTGGTGAAGAGAACCATTTCCATGAGCAATAAGTACTTCGGCGGCGTGGTGACCAATGCCGGCGTTTCCGAGGCCGTGGATGAGGACCTGAAGAGCACGATTCTCAAGAACGTTGCGCTTTGCTCCGAAAAGATGGACGAGCTCAGAGTGGCAGATGCACTGACGGCCGTATTTGAGATTTTCCGCCGTTCCAACAAGTATATCGATGAAACAGAGCCATGGGTTCTGGCCAAGGATGAGGAGAAGCTGCCGCGTCTTCAGACCGTTATGTACAATCTGACCGAGGCTATCGTGATCGGCGCGTCATTGCTGGAGAGCTTCATGCCGGAGACCACTGAGAAGATCCTGAAGGAGCTGAACACAGAGGCACGTCCGCTGGAGAAGATGGATCAGTTCGGATGCTATCCGTCCGGAAACCAGGTGGTGGCAGAGCCGGAGACGCTCTTCGACAGAAAGAAGCTCGAGGACGTTATGAAGGAAGTGCAGGTCATCGAGGAAAAGCAGATTGCAGCCTGCCAGGCAGCACAGGGAGCAGCAGCGGAGGCGTCCAACGAGGCCCCGCAAGCCCCGGAGGATGACGATATGCCTTCTGCACCGGATGAGAACGGCGATGTACCGGCAGACCGGAAGCCGATCGATATGGAGGCAAAGCCGGAGATCGGCTATGAGGATTTCGAAAAGCTGCAGTTCCGCGTCGGCAAGATTCTGCATGCGGAGGAAGTCAAGAAATCCAAGAAGCTGCTGCGCTTCCAGGTGCAGATCGGCTCTGAGGTGCGCCAGATTCTGTCCGGCATCAAATCCAGCTACAAGCCGGAGGAGCTGGTGGGCAGACGCGTGATGGTGCTGACCAATCTGAAGCCCAGAGAGATCTGCGGCTTCACTTCCCAGGGCATGATTCTTTCTGCTGAGGATGCAGAGGGCAAGCTTTCTGTGATGACACCGGAGCGTCCGATGCCGGCCGGCGCAGAAATCTGCTAAGGATTCGGCCTATGGATACGAAGCAGAACAGCAGGAGCCGGAAAAAAGTGAGGGGGCTGTCGGCCTCCGCACTTAGGCTGATTGCTATGCTGAGCATGACAATGGATCACTTTGCGCTGATCATTATACGGAACGGAAAGCTCTATGGCTATTCCCCGGAGTACTATCAGATGGCCATTGCCACGGAGACCGGACAGCGATGGCTCCGACTCTATGACATTCTGCGGATGGCGGGACGGCTGGCATGGCCGATCTTTGCCTTCCTGCTGGTTGAGGGATTTCTGCACAGCTCGAATTTCTGGAAATATTTCAGAAGGATACTGCTCATGGCACTGCTGTCGGAGATTCCCTTTGACCTTGCGTTCTACAATGAGCTGCTGAACTTCTCCGTGATGAATACGGGCTTTTCACTGGCGGCAGGTCTTCTGATGATGTACGGCATGAGCCGGCAGAAGAACACCGTCGGCCGCTGGCTTTGCGCGGCTCTGGGCTGTGCGGCGGCAGAATTTTTGCATCTGGATTACGGGGCATTGGGCATGCTGGGCATTGCCTGCCTGTATGCGTTCCGGAAGGAAAGGCTGCTCCGTCTCGGCAGTGCAGCGGTGCTGGCCGGCATCAATTCGAGTGAGCTCTACTGCCTCGGCGCACTGGCCTTCCTGCCGATCAGCCGGTATAACGGTGAGCGCGGCGCCTTCCGCGGAAAGTGGTTTTTCTATGCATATTATCCGCTGCATCTGCTGGTTATGTATTTACTGATTTATCTTGGCACAATGATTACAGCATAAGGAGGCAGCCGGTGGGAGACCATTGGCTGCTTCTTTTGGCTGATCCGGCGTTTGCCGGTATCCATGCCGACGGCTGACAGGAAGATATACAATGAACAATGCAATTTTTGATACGCACACGCATCTGATGGATCCGGCGTTTCGGGAGGACCGGCCGGCATTGCTGCAGCGGCTTTTGCCGGAAGGAATTTCTGATGTGACGGAGATCGGCTTTGATCTGGAGAGCTCCCGGGAAGCGGCGCGGCTGTCGGCGGCCTCGGCAGCAGGCAGCCTTCCGGCGCTTTTCCCTGAGGGAAATGTCTTCGGCGCGGAAGCCGGTTCATCCGGAGGAATGCAGTTCCCGCGTATTTATGCGGCAGTGGGCTTTCATCCGGATCATGTGGAGGCCCTAACAGAGGAAGCGCTTTCTGCACTTCGAAGTCTTGCCCGGGAGCCCGGCGTGGTCGCAATCGGGGAGATCGGGCTCGATTATTACTATGTTGACCACAGAACAGAGGAGGAGAAGCAGGAGGCTCTGGAAGCAAAACAGAAGCTGCCGACATTATCCCCGGAGATCTGCGGCAAAAAGGAATATAAGCGGCTGAAACGGCTTGCGGAGACGGTGGATTTTCATTATGATCCGGTGCCGGAGGTGCAGCAGGAGGCCTTTGTACGGCAGCTGCGGCTGGCCCGGGAGCTGGGCATGCCCATTAACGTACATTCCCGGGAAGCGGCAAGCGACACCTACGAGCTGATCGTGCAGGAGGGGAGCTGCTGCAATGGCGGCATCATCCATTGCTTCTCGTACTCGGCCGAGATGGCTAAGCGTTATGTGAAGCTCGGGATGTGCATCGGTATCGGCGGTGTGCTGACCTTTCCGAACGGACGGAAGCTCCGGGAAGCGGCGGAAGCGGTGCCGATTGAGAACATGGTACTGGAGACGGACGCGCCCTATATGGCGCCGGTGCCCTTCCGGGGCGAACGGAATGATCCGGGAAAGCTTCGCTATGTTGCGGCTGCATTGGCAGAAATCAAGGGAATGCCGGTGGAGGACGTGATTCGGATTACCGGGGAAAATGCGAGACGGGTATATCGGATAAAAGAATAGTAACTGTTTGGCCGCAATCGCTGCAGTGCTGAACAAGAACAAAAAAAGCCCCCGAACAGCTCCACCCAGGAATTCCTGCGGCACATGAGAGGATCCTCTTAGTGCTGCTATGTTCCCATCCTGACACGGTTCGTGGAGTCCCATTGCGCAGGGCCCAAGCTTCAACGCTGTTCGAAGGTAAAGAGAGTATACATGATATTTTTTGGAAATGCAAGCGGCTTCAGCGCTTGGTCTCGGAGGATTTATGAGCTTTTCCACACTGATCTTTGTGGCGGCCTTTCTGCCGCTTTTTCTGCTCTGCAGCCTGCTGGCCCCGGGCACAAAGGCGAAAAATGTCGTATTGCTGCTTTTTTCGCTGCTGTTTTACAGCTTTGCGGGACTGGGCAGTCTTCTGCTGCTTCTTGCGCTGGGAGCTGTCAGCTTCGGCCTTGGAAAGCAGATCGGCGCGGCACGGCTTGCCGGTGATGACCGGAGGGCACGCTGCGGGATAAGCTGCGGTGTTGTACTCCTGCTGCTTGTGCTGATGCTGTTTAAGTATACCGGCTTTTTCTGCACACAGCTCCGGCTGCCGGCGCCCTCGCTCATTCTGCCGCTGGGCATTTCCTTTTATGTGTTCCGGCTCATTTCTTACCTCGCCGACATTTACATGGGAAGACTGGCGCCGCAGGGGCTCTTTTCGGTACTGCTTTATACCGTGAATTTTCAGATCATCAGTCAGGGCCCTATCCTTCGTTTTCTGGAGATGGCGGACAGCATCAGGGCGCGGGAAATCACGCTGGACGGCTTCCTTCTGGGACTCAGCCGCTTCCTTTTGGGACTGGCAAAGAAATGTCTGCTGGCGGATCATCTCGGCGAGCTCTGCGAAAGCTTCCTGCCGCTCGGCTTTCTGAACAGCGGGGAGCTGAGCGTGGCGGGTGCCTGGCTCGGCAGCCTCTGCTATATGCTGGAGCTGTATCTTGACTTTGCAGCCTATTCCGACATGGCGATCGGCCTCGGGCAGATCTGCGGCTTTCATTATCCTGAAAATTTCAACTATCCGTACATGGCGTCGAGCATCCGGGATTTCTGGCGGCGCTGGCATATTTCCCTCTCCGCCTTTTTCCGGGATTATGTATACATCCCGCTGGGCGGCAGCCGGGTCGGCTTCGGGCGTCTCACATTGAACCTGCTTGTGGTCTGGAGTCTCACGGGCTTCTGGCACGGCGCAAGCTGGAATTTCCTGCTGTGGGGACTGTATTATTTCTGTTTCCTCTTCTTTGAAAATCTGCTGCGGCGGTACGGAGAAGGGATCACGAAGCGCTGGACGCAGGCCGGGGAGAAGTCTCTTCCGCTGCGTGTTCTGCAGGGCGTGCTGCAGCATGCTTATACACTGCTGGTGGTTTATTTTGGCTGGGTGCTGTTCCGGTTTTCGGATTTTACGGCACTGGCAGGGGCCTTCCGGCTTCTGTTCGGACAGGGAAATGTCGTCGGCACATCTGCCCAGGTCAGTCTCACACTGAAGAACAATCTCTGGTTTCTGCTGGTTTCGCTGCTCGCGGTGACACCGCTCCGGCGGATGATATCCGATGCGGTTCGGAATGAGGCCTCCCGACGGATACAGCTGCTTCTTCGGACCCGGAAGAGAGCCGGGCTGGAGGCGGCAGCGGCCGAAGGCGGGACAGAAGCGGAGACGATGCCGGCGTCTGTCTCGGCAATTTCGGCGGAAGAGACAGAGGGTGAGATTTCAAAAACGGAAGGCGGCACCCACAGTGAGGTACTGGGCCGGGTCAGGGAACAGGTACAGCGGCAGCTCAAAACAGCCTGGCTCTGGGAAATCGCTTACTATACCGGCTGGACGCTGTGGCTGCTTCTGCTGCTGTTCCTCTCCGTGATGGCGATGATTGGCAGCAGCTACATGCCCTTTTTATACAATCAGTTCTGAGAATATAGATCATGAAAAAGAACAACAAACTGACGTCAAAATGGAAATACGCAATGGCTGCGGTGCTGGGGGTGAGCCTGCTTGGCCTGGGCGGGCTGAGTCTGGCCCTGCCGCTGCGGCCGAGCTACTCGGTATCAGAGAAGCGTGAGCTGAAGCGCCTGCCGGCCTTTAGCCTGCCGGCTGCCTTGGATGGGAGCTATTTTACGGAGCTCAGCAGCTGGTTCTCGGATACCTTCCCGTTCCGGGAGACCCTGTTGTCCGGAGAGGCGGCGCTGGAGCAGTTCTACGGTCTGCAGGGGGAGGCAATCTATGCCCGCGCCGACAGTGTGGCAGAGTCCATCCCGGAGACAGCGGCAGAGCTGGCACCGACCTTTTCCTTTGATGATGAGGAGGATGAAACGGAGCCGGAGTCCGGAAGCGAGGCGGATGCCGGAGCGGAAAGCGCAGAGGCAGAGTCTGCGGAGGAGACGGCCGCGGCAGAGCAGTTTGAGACGGATGCAGAGGGGAATCTTGTCATAGAGCAGCAGGACACGGAAAATGTGGACCTGTCCGGTGAGCAGGCCGGCAGCATTTACGTCAGCGACAATTGCGCGTACGAAATCTACTACTTCAGCCAGAAAAATGTGACGGCCTATGCGTCCATGATCAACACGGTGCGGGCGATGCTGCCGGAAAATGTGACGCTCTATGACATGCTGATTCCGAATTCCTTCGGTGTGCTGCTGCCCCAGAATGTGCAGGCGAAGCTCGGCTCCAGCGGCATGCAGGAGGCCTTTGAGTATACCTACAGTCTGATTGATCCGTCCGTGAAGCGGGTTTCGGTCTTTGATACGCTGCTGACGCATCAGGATGAGTATATCTACTTCCATACCGACCATCACTGGACGCAGCTGGGCGCATACTATGCTTACCGGCGCTTCTGTGAAGAAAAGGGACTGACGCCGCATGAGCTGTCCGAATATGAGAGCGTTTCCTATGACGGCTTCTACGGCACCTTCTACTTCTCTACGAACCGGGCCGAGGCGCTGAAGGCGAATCCGGATACCATCACGGCTTATCTTCCGCTGTCCGGCAATGCCATGACGTATCAGGATTCTGCGGGGGCCATGCATGAGGCGGCGATCATCAACGACGCTTCCCGGATGAATGCCGGCAACCGTTACAACTGCTTCCTGCTGGGAGACAACGGCTATACGGAGATGCATAACGAAAGCCTCACGGATGGCGCAAGCTGTGTACTGGTGAAGGAATCCTACGGAAATGCGCTGGCGCCCTTCCTGGCGGATCATTACCGGGATCTCTATGTGATCGATTACCGGTATTATCAGGGAAATCTGCTGGATTTCATCAATGAAAAGGGAGTGACAGACGTGGTTTTCGCGAACAATGTGATGGCTGTGGGTCAGAGGGCTTCGCAGCAGATGATGCGCTGCTTTCAGTGAAGTCACTTGACGAATAGGTAAGTGCGCTCTATAATGTCATGGATTTTAAAGGAAGTTTAAAAGGCGGCCTGCACCCTCGCGGTGCAGGCAGACCAATTAGTATAGAAGAAACCCGATTCGGGTTTTCAGCAGAGGGAAAATGGAACAGCAATTTATTATGAAGGGCGGAAAGCCGCTTCGCGGTGAAGTCGTGATCGGCGGCGCCAAAAACGCGGCACTCGGCATTATTGCGGGGGCGCTGCTGACGGATGAAGAGGTCATTATCGAGAATCTGCCGGATGTACGCGATGTGAATGTCATGCTCGAAGCACTGCGGGAGATCGGTGCGGAGGTGAAGCGTATTGACCGGCATACCGTATCCATCACCGCAGCAGAAATTTCGGATATGTCCATTGACGATGAGTTTATCCGGAAGATCCGGGCATCCTATTATTTTATCGGCGCACTGCTCGGCAAGTATCAGAAGGCCTGTGTGCCGCTGCCGGGCGGCTGTGCCATTGGATCACGGCCAATCGACCAGCATCTGAAGGGCTTCCGCGCGCTGGGAACCAGGGTGCAGATCCGAAACGGCTGTGTGGTGGCCGAGGCAGAAAACGGCCTGAAGGCTTCTCATATTTATCTCGATGTGGTTTCTGTCGGCGCGACCATCAACATCATGCTGGCGGCGGTGCTGGCCGAGGGACAGACCATTATTGAAAATGTGGCGAAGGAGCCGCATATCGTGGATGTGGCGAATTTCCTGAACAGCATGGGCGCAGGGATCAAGGGCGCCGGTACAGATACGATCCGCATCCGCGGTGTGAAGAAGCTGCATGGAACGACCTATGCCGTGATCCCGGACCAGATCGAAGCCGGTACCTTCATGTGTGCGGCAGCGGCCAGCCGGGGAGATATTCTCATCCGGAACGTCATTCCGAAGCATCTGGAGTCCATATCGGCAAAGCTTCTGGAGATGGGCAATACCATCATTGAATATGACGAGGCGGTGCGGGTTATCGGCAATGCCGAGCAGCATGCCACGGACGTGAAGACGCTGCCATACCCGGGCTTTCCGACCGACATGCAGCCGCAGATCAGCGTGACGCTGGCCTTGGCGGAGGGAACCTCGGTGGTGACCGAGTCTATTTTCGAGAACCGCTTCAAGTATGTGGACGAGCTTGCCAGAATGGGCAGCAGCATTAAGGTGGAGGGAAATGTCTCCGTCATCGACGGCGTGGACGGCTTCACCGGTGCGTCTGTGAATGCGCTGGATCTTCGCGCCGGTGCCGCACTGGTTATCGCCGGTCTCTGCGCCGAAGGCATTACCACCGTAAACGAGATCGGCTTCATTCAGAGAGGCTATGAGCACTTTGAAAAGAAGCTGCAGGCACTGGGCGCCGAGATCTCACTCGTAAATGATGAGCGCGAGGCCCAGAAATTCCGCATGAAGGTGGGCTGAAGTCATAAGAGCTCTGCTATCCCCGGGATATCGGAGCTTTTTCTGCAGAGAACAGAAGCGCGGCTGCGGTATCAAAAAAGAGTGTATACAGAAAGAAACAAAAAAATTTTCTGAAATAGCTTGACAATAAATTAACGATATCGTATGATGC
>CAVAXR010000016.1:0-15139 GCA_963592375.1 Oribacterium sp.
ATACAGAAGAAGGAAAATGCAGAAAATTCCGCATCACACGGACAAACTCAAGGAAGAAAAGTGAGCTTTTTGGGGAAAATTTCAAAACTTAAGGAAGAAAAGTGAGGATTCCCGGAAGAAATCCGATAAATCAAGGGATGCAAATTTTGGAAACTTAAGGAAGAAAAGTGAGTTTTGATTTTTGAAAAGCTGCCTTGTTTGCATTATTTTCCTGTTTTGCTTATAATTACGCGGTAAAAACGGATCAGGATAGGAAAATTGCTATGGCAGGAAAAAAAAGCAAGCAGATCGATGTCTCCGAGAATCTGATTCTGCCGGATAAGTTTCGAAAATCGAACGTGTTCATCGATGCCAGATACGGAAACTGGAGTCTGATGGCCAATAAGCTGTTTAATATCAGCCTTTATAAGAGTGCGGAACGCTTTGATCCCGAAACCAATGCCATTCGTACGATTGCGGAGATTCCGCTCGCGGACATCCCGAATCTGAATATGGCAAACAGCAATATCTACAAGATCGCGAAGGAGACCAGTGATTCTCTCGGAACGGCCTTCATGATGGTGGAGGATCGCGACAAGGGTCGGTATTCGCATATTAATATCTTCAGCCGGACGACCTATGAGAACGGCAAGTTCACGCTGGTGTTTACGGAGGAGGTAACGCAGCGCGGACTGATTGCGCCGAAGAGCAATTATACCAATGTCTTCAAGGGCGAGTATGTCTGGTCCAATTCAGCGGTCTGGAAGCTCTATGAAAAGCTGCGGGAGCAGTGCTTTGGCAGTGCCTGCAACGGTGTTTACACGTATGAGGTCGGCTTCAATGATCTGCGAACCATCATGGGACTTGTGGACATGGACGATGCCGCTTTCCGAAATGCGGAAAAGCGGGACGGACTGCATCTGAATTTTGATGACATGGTAGATGCGGTTCAGGAAAAGGATGCGCGGGAACGTGCAAAAATGCAGAAGGCAGCGGAAGAAAAAGCGAGAAAAATGGGAAGCTCGAAAAAGCCGCGGGTCAGCTTTCAGGCAAAGGCGCTTTATCCGAATTTCGGCGATTTCAACAAGGTGATACTGAAGCCGGCTGTAGAGGAGATCAATCGTGTGCGGGATATAAGGGTCCGCTATGATGCAAGTACCCGCAAGGGGAAGGGCGGAAAGGTAAGCAAGATCACCTTCAGCATGGAGCTTTTGAACGGCGGCGGATATTCCGAGGAAGAGATGAATTCCATGCTGCGGGCCATGAATGACATTTTCACGGTGGATGTATGGTCTGTGAACGAACGCGAGGAGCTGCTGAGGGCGGCAGAATACAGACTGGATGTTATTCGTGAGAAATATGAGCTTCTGCTGGCGCAGCCGGAAAATACGATACAGCATCGCCAGCAGTGGCTTCTGGCTGCCATACGAAAGGATTACCAGCAGAACGAGAATCCAAACGTGGTGGACACGGAAATGAACGAGCTGTCGGAGGAGGAGACAGAATTTGACCGGATCTGGCGTCTGTATCCGGTGCGGAGCCGGGCGGATCTTCTGTCCAAGCGGTGCCGTCGTGAGGTGGAAAGAATCGGCTATGACAAAATGAAACTGGCCATTGAGCGGTATATGGAGCCGGGACGTGCACTGGCAGAGGATAAGAGTGCCAACGGAAAGTTCATTGCCGGCGGAATATTCTTTCATAACAAGCTATATCTGCATTACATGCAGGAGACGGATTCCTATCAGGATCTCGGAAGTATCCGGATTAATGTCTGAGAAAATGCTGATGGCATCAGTGTTTTTCTAATGATGGATGCTTTTTCGGTGATGCAAAACATTTACAAATTGACAGCATTTTCCTGTTGAGTATAATCATGGATGGAGCGCAGGCGTTTTAAGATTCACCATAAAGAGATCTTAAAATGCCTTTTTCAGTAGGGAGAAGGATCCGGACGGGTCATCACTGTACAGCACAGAAAGTGGTCAGAATGAACAATCAGACGAAGGAAATACATGAAGAGTGCGGAGTCTTTGGTATTTGGTCTCCGAGAAACCAGAATTTGGCGAGGCTTGAGTATTACGGCCTGACTGCATTGCAGCACAGAGGGCAGGAGGCTGCCGGCATCGCCGTGAACAATGACCGTATCATTAAGTGCTACAAAAATCGCGGTCTGGTGCATGAGGTATTCACGAAGGAGAAGCTGGAGGCTCTCGGAGAAGGAAAGATTTCCGTCGGACATGTCCGGTATTCCACCAGCGGCGGAGATACCCGTGAGAATGCACAGCCGATGCTGGTGCAGCATATCAAGGGACAGCTGGCCATCTGCCACAACGGAAATCTGGTGAACTCCTATGAGCTCCGCAGAAGTCTGGAGCTGGAGGGCTGCATCTTCCATACCACCAGCGACACAGAGGTTATTTCCTACATTATCACACGGGAGCGTCTGCATTCCGGTTCCATCGAGAAGGCTGTGAATCAGGCAATGTCCAAGATCGATGGTGCATATTCCCTTCTTGTAATGTCTCCGACAAAGCTGATCGCCTGCCGGGATCCGCATGGCTTTAAGCCGCTTTGTTACGGCGTTCTGGATGACGGAAGCTATGTGTTTGCATCAGAGAGCTGTGCGCTGGATGCTGTGGGGGCAAAGTTTGTCCGGGATATTGAACCGGGCGAGATTGTGATGGTAAATGCTGACGGCTTCCGGGTGGTGGACAAGCACCCGGCGGAGAAGCGAAACCTCTGCATTTTTGAATATATTTATTTTGCACGTCCGGATTCTGTTATTGACGGCAAGTCGGTGCATGCCTTTCGTGTCGGTGCCGGTGAGGAGCTGGCAAAGGAGCATCCGGCGGAGGCTGATCTTGTGATCGGTGTGCCGGATTCGGGACTGGATGCTGCTATCGGCTATTCGAGTGTTTCCGGCATTCCGTATGCCATGGGACTGATCAAGAACAAGTATATCGGAAGAACCTTCATTGCACCGGATCAGACAGAGCGTGAGCATCTGGTACGGCTCAAGCTGAATGCCATTTCCGAGGTGATCAAAGGAAAGCGGGTGATCCTGATCGATGACTCCATCGTGCGCGGCACAACCAGCGCCCGTATCGTGAAGCTGGTGCGGGATGCCGGCGCCCGGGAGGTGCATATGCGGATCTCCTCGCCGACCTTCCTGAATCCCTGCTATTACGGGACGGATATCGACTCCAGAGAGCATCTCATTGCGTGCCACCACAGTATACCGGAGATTGCGCAGATCATTGGTGCAGATTCACTCGGCTTCCTGTCGGTGGATGCCGCGAAGAATCTGGCCAGGGTTGCCGGCAGAGGCGCACAGGGGGACGGCTTCTGCTGTGCCTGCTTCAATGGTGAATATCCTACGGCAGTGCCGGAGGAGGGCGACAAGAATCGCTTTGATGTGAAAAAATAAAGGTTCGGATTCCGAAGGCAAAGCCTTTCTGAATCCCGGACCTTTGCCGGAATCAATGAGACCCGCGGGTTTTCCCGCGGGTCTCATTATTTAGGGAGTATAGGTTAACGGCGTAATGCCGGTCACCACAATTTGAATATCCGCACAGAGCGGAACGATCAATCGGCAGATGACTTCTGCCGAGGGGATTATTTTCCGGAGTCGCCGTAATTGGAGAGAACTCTGGCGGAGGGGTCGTTGACATTACAGCCGGGCCAGGTTTTGTTGGGCATCCAGAAATCGACAACCATCTGCGACTGCCCCGGATAGTACTTCTCAAAGAGCTCGCGGTAAAGAAGAGACTCCTTGGTGAAGGGCTGCGCGTGGGTGTATTTCTGCCGTTTCTCTTCGAATTCCGCGTCGGTATAATGCGCCTCTGCGAATTCTGCCAGATCATCCTTCAGGGAGTGTCCCACTGCATCGGAGAAGGCCGCCTTCTCGCGCATCAGAATTTCCTCAGGAAGAATGTGATCCTCCTCAAAGGCATGGCGGAGAAGGTATTTGCCCTTGTTGTAGGTATTCAGCTTGCGGGCCGGATCGATGTGCATGACGTAATCCACAAAATCCAGGTCGCCGAAGGGAACGCGGGCCTCCAGACTGTTCACGCTGATGCAGCGGTCTGCACGGAGCACATCATACATGTGCAGCTCGCGGATCCGCTTCTCAGCCTCCTTCTGGAATTCCTCTTTACTCGGGGCAAAGTCGGTATATTTGTAGCCGAAGAGCTCATCGGAGATCTCTCCGGTCAGAAGAACGCGAAGATCGCTGTTCTCGTGAATGTACTTGCATACAAGATACATTCCGATCGAGGCACGGATGGTGGTAATGTCATAGGTGCCCAGCGTCCGGACTACCGGCTCGAGAGCATTTACCACATCCTCTTTGGTGATGATGACCTCGTGATGATTGGAGCCGATAAAGTCGGCCACCTGACGGGCATACTTCAGATCGATGGCGTCCGTATCCATGCCGATGGCATAGGTTTCAATGGGCTTATCCGAAAGCTTTGCGGCTACAGCGCATACGAGTGAGGAATCCAGACCGCCGGAAAGCAGGAAGCCCACCGGGGCATCTGCGTCGAGACGCTTCTCGATGCCCTTTACCAGAAGGTCATGAATATTCTTTGCAATGCCTTCGAGTCCGTCATCCGTATAGCTCTCTACAGCGGTGAGATCCCGATAGCAGATGAACCTGCCGTCCTTATAGTAATGTCCCGGCGGGAAGGGAAGGATTTCTCCGCAAAGCCCCGCAAGATTCTTCGGCTCAGAGGCAAAGGCCAGTGTGCCCTGTTTGTGGGTGTCGTCAGCATTATCCACGTATCCATAGTAGAGGGGGCGAATGCCGATGGGATCCCGCGCTGCGATATAGGAATCGGTTTTGGCATCGTAGAGGATCAGTGCAAATTCGGCGTCCAGTGTCCGGAACATGTCCGTGCCGAGCTCTTCATACAGAGGAAGAAGGATCTCACAGTCGGAGTCGCTCTGAAAGGTATAGCCCTTTGCCTCCAGCTCCTTTTTCCGGGGACGGAAGTTGTAGATCTCTCCGTTGCATACCAGCCAGGAGCCCATATGCCCGAAGGGCTGCATCCCGCTTGCGGTAAGGCCCATGATGGCCAGACGATTGAATCCGAGGTATCCGTTTCCGGTGCTTACGACCCGGGAATCATCCGGACCTCTTGACTTGGTGATGGCCAGCGCCTTTTTCACCGTTTCCTCCGCGACGCGTGCGTCACAAAAACCGATAATTGAACACATAAATATACTCCCCTTAAACAAAAAAAGAACGGCAGAGGGTGCGCGAATACTCGCCCGACGCCTTTGCCGTTCATGATGCTGTGAATTATCGCGCGTCGATAAATGTTTGTCAAGCGCTTTTTCAGACGGCTTTTTGCCGGGCATTTCCGACTTTTTCTTATGAAAATGTCTTCGGCGCGGGTACCCGGCTTTCGGAGCGCTTTCTATGGCAGACATGAAAGAATGTTATGTGATTTTTGAAATTGTTTCTTGACAAGCAAAAGCGAATGCTTATACTTTGTGCATAGGGCAAAGGCGTCCTTGGAAGTGTGCAGCTGAGGCTGTACGCGATCTGAGACGCAGCCGATCTAATCATAAAGCTACAGGGGACAAGGACGTTCCGGCGAAAGCCAGACGTGCCTTGTCCCCTTTTTTGGTTCTGTAGATTGTGGTTAGCGGATTCAAAAATTTGGAGGGAGCATATGAAAAAGAAATCAATTCCGGATATGTACGGCAGCCTGGTTTTTAATGACAAGGTGATGCGTGAGCGTCTGCCGAAGGATGTTTATCGTGCCATTCATAAGACCATTCAGTCCGGCACACACCTGGAGCTTGATGTGGCGAATACCGTTGCGGCAGCTATGAAGGAGTGGGCAATGGAAAACGGTGCCACACACTTCACACACTGGTTCCAGCCGATGACAGGACTGACTGCAGAGAAGCATGACAGCTTCATTTCCCCCAGTGCAGACGGTCAGGCCGTAATGGAATTCTCCGGCAAGGAGCTGGTGAAGGGTGAGCCGGATGCTTCCTCCTTCCCGTCAGGCGGACTGAGAGCGACCTTCGAGGCAAGAGGTTATACTGCCTGGGATCCGAGCTCACCTGCCTTCATTAAGGACGGTACACTGTATATTCCCACTGCCTTCTGCAGCTACGGCGGCGAGGCACTGGACAAGAAGACACCGCTGCTTCGTTCCATGGAAGCACTGAATAAGGAAGCCGTAAGACTTCTGCAGCTGCTGGGACTGAAGGATGTGACCCATGTAGATACCACGGTTGGCTCCGAGCAGGAGTACTTCCTGATCGACAAGGATCTCTATACTGCAAGAAAGGATCTGCTCCTTTGCGGCAGAACCCTGATCGGTGCACCGGCTCCCAAGGGACAGGAGATGGAGGATCACTATTTCGGTGTTCTGAAGCCGAAGGTATCTGCATATATGCATGATCTGGATGAGGAGCTCTGGAAGCTGGGCATCCCCGCAAAGACCAAGCACAACGAGGTAGCACCGTCACAGCATGAGCTGGCACCGGTTTTTGAAACCGCCAACATTGCCGTAGACCACAATCAGCTGACCATGGAGATGATGAAGAAGGTTGCCGATCAGCATCATTACGCATGTCTCCTGCATGAGAAGCCCTTCGAGGGCGTTAACGGCTCCGGCAAGCACAACAACTGGTCCATGGTGACCAACACCGGCCTGAACCTTCTGGATCCGAGCAAGGAGCCGATGAAGAATCTGCCGTTCCTGACCTTCCTGGTGGCAACAATTGCAGCGGTGGATGATTATGCGGATCTCATGAGAATTTCCGTGGCAAGTGCCGGAAACGATCATCGTCTGGGTGCGAACGAGGCACCTCCCGCCATTGTTTCCATCTTCGTCGGCGATGAGCTGAAGAGAGTGCTGGATGCACTGGAGACCGGTTCTGATTTCCAGAGCTCCGAGAAAAAGGAGCTGGAGATCGGCGCGCATGTGCTGCCGCACTTCACTCAGGACAATACCGACAGAAACAGAACCTCACCCTTCGCCTTCACCGGAAACAAGTTTGAGTTCCGTATGCCGGGCTCCTCACAATCTGTGGCAGATCCCAACGTGATCCTGAACACAGCGGTTGCTGACAAGCTGGAGGAGATTTACAAGGCACTGAAGGACGTTCCGGCAGATAAGCTGGAGGAAGCAGCCATCGAGCTGCTTCGGGAGACCTTTAAGGCGCACAAGAGAATTCTCTTCAACGGAAACGGATATACCGATGAATGGGTTGCGGAAGCAGAGAAGAGAGGTCTGTTTAATCTTAAAGCCCTTCCGGAGGCTATGCCGCAGCTCCTTGAGGCAAAGAATATTGAGCTCTTCGAGAAGCATCATATCTTCACAGAGACCGAGATTCGTTCCAGATACGAGATTCTTCTTGAGAACTATTCCAAGACCATCCACATTGAGTCACTGACCATGCAGGAGATGGTAAAGAAGGATTTCACGTCTGCACTGGTGAAGTATCAGAAGGCAGTTACCGAGGAGGCACTGAACAAGAAGTCTCTGCTGGCTTCTGCAGATACCTCCTTCGAGGAAGGCATCATCGGAAAGCTTTCCGAGTGCGGAGGAAAGATCGCTGCAGCCATGACTGCACTGGTGAAGGACACTGTGGAGGCAGAGAGCAAGAGTGATGCACTGGAATGTGCTTCGTTCTACTACAGCACCATCCTTTCCGATATGGATGCACTTCGTGCCCCTGTGGATGAGGCTGAGGCCCTGATTCCGGAGGAGTACCTTCCGTATCCGACCTATGACGATCTGCTTTTCTCACTGAGATAAGCCGGAAGCATAAGTAAACACTCCGTTTTGAACGGATCCTTCTGCTCAGCACAGCACGATCTTCGTGATGTGCTGAGTATTGTATAATCACAAAACACTTAGGGAGTAGAAAAATGAAGACAAAAGCACTTTCTGAAAAGGAGTACCAGGACTATCTGCAGCAGCGGCCGGAAGATCATGATGCCTGCGGTATCGGTGCGATTGTAAATATTGACGGACATCAGGACAACCGTGTTCTGGATGATGCCCTTACAATCGTAGAGAAGCTGGAGCATCGTGCAGGCAAGGATGCAACCGGAAAGGTGGGAGATGGTGTTGGTATTCTTATTCAAATTTCCGATGCATTTTTCCAGAGCGTATTCCAGGAGATGAAGCTGCCGGAGAAGCCGGCAGCCGGCGACTACGGCGTCGGCATGTTTTTCCTGCCGCAGGATCAGCTGAAGAGCACCCTGGCCAGGAGAATGTTCGATGTGATCGCGGAGAAGAACGGCTTCCGCGTTCTGGGATGGCGCAAGACCCCGGTGCATCCGGAAATTCTCGGTGATCTGGCAAGAAACTGCATGCCGGATATTCAGCAGGTCATTCTGCAGCGTCCGGAAAATCTGCAGCCGGGCTTCGAGCTTGACCGCGCACTTTTTGTGCTGCGGAGAGAATTCGAGCAGTCCTCAGATGACACGTATATCTGCTCATTGTCCTCCAGAACCATTGTATACAAGGGCATGTTCCTGGTAAAGCAGCTGCGGCAGTTCTTTGATGATCTCCGGAGTCCGCTCTATAAGACGGCCATTGCCATTGTGCATTCCCGTTTCTCGACAAATACCACGCCGAGCTGGGAGCGTGCGCATCCGTACCGCATGATTGCACATAACGGCGAAATCAATACCATCCGCGGAAACATCGACAGAATGCTGGCGCGGGAGGAAACCATGTCCAGTCCGCTGCTGGAGAAGGATATCGACAAGATCTTCCCGGTTATCCCGAAGCCGGCTTCTGACTCTGCGATGCTCGACAATACGCTCGAGTTTATGTACATGAACGGCATGGATCTGCCGCTGGCCATGATGGCAATCATTCCGGAGCCCTGGAAGCACAACCGCTTCATGAAGGAGAGCCGGAAGGACTTTTATCACTACTATGCGACCATGATGGAGCCGTGGGACGGTCCCGCTGCCATTCTCTTCAGTGACGGTGAGCTTGTGGGAGCAACTCTCGACAGAAACGGTCTTCGTCCGTCCCGGTATTACATCACCGACGATCAGCGGCTCATTCTGTCCTCTGAGGTCGGCGTGCTGGATATTCCGGCGGAGCATATCATCGAGAAGAACCGGCTGACTCCCGGAAAGATGCTGCTGGTGGATACAAAGCAGAAGCGCATCATCTCCGATGAGGAGTGCAAGGAGTACTATGCCGGCCGTCAGCCCTACGGCGAATGGCTCGACCGGAAGCTTCTGCACATTGAGGATCTGCCGATTCCCAACAAGAAGATCGAGAGTCATGAGCAGTCTGTTCGCGACCGCCTCTACAAGGTCTTCGGCTATACCTATGATGATGTGAACACCGGCATTCGCTCCATGGCCATGAACGGCGTGGAGGTGACCGCTTCCATGGGTCACGACATTCCGCTGGCGGTGCTGTCCAAGCAGCATCAGCCGCTGTTCTATTACTTCAAGCAGCTTTTTGCCCAGGTTACCAATCCGCCCATCGATTCCCTTCGTGAGAAGATCGTCACCGATACCACTGTTTACATCGGCTCCGATGGAAATCTGCTGGAGGAGAGGAGTGAGAACTGCACCATGCTGGAGGTGGACAATCCGATCCTGACCGGTGTGGATCTCATGAAGATCCGTCAGCTGGATCAGCCGGGCTTCCGCACGAAGACCATTTCGCTGCTCTATTACAAGAACACCTCTCTTGAAAAGGCGCTGGAGCAGCTGAGCATCTCCGTGGACCGCGCCTATGCGAACGGCTACAACATTATCATCCTTTCCGACCGCGGCGTCGATGAAAACCATGTGCCGATCCCGTCTCTTCTGGCGGTTTCCTCTGTGGAGCAGCATCTGGTGCGCACCAAGAAGCGGACACAGGTGTCCCTGATTCTGGAGTCCGGCGAGCCGCGTGATGTGCACCAGTTTGCCACGATTCTGGGCTTCGGTGCCCGGGCCATCAACCCGTATCTTGCGCATGAATGCATTGCCGAAATCATCGACATCGGACTTCTGGACAAGGATTACCATACGGCAATCGAGGATTACAACAAGGCCATTCTGAACGGTATTGTGAAGATCGCGGCCAAGATGGGTATTTCCACCATTCAGTCCTACCAGTCCGCGAAGATTTTTGAGGCCATCGGCCTCAGCAAAGAAGTGGTGGACAAGTACTTTACCGGTACGGTCAGCCGCGTGGGCGGCATTGGCTTGAAGGAGATTGCCGAGGCGGTAAATTTCCGTCATGACCATGCCTTCGATCCGATGGGACTCGGTGTGGATACCACACTGGATTCTACCGGCTTCCATGATCTTCGTTCCGGCAGAGGCACCGAGGATCATCTCTACAATCCGGAGACCATTGTGGCGCTGCAGCAGGCCGTATGGAACAGTGATTATCAGAGATTTAAGCAGTACACTGCAATGGTGGATGATGAGACCCGTCCGCATACCCTGAGAAGTCTGGTGGAGTTTGCTCCGGTGAATCAGCCGGTTCCGATCGAGGAGGTCGAGTCGGTGGAATCCATCGTGAAGCGCTTCAAGACCGGTGCCATGTCCTACGGCTCCATTTCCGAGGAAGCCCATGAGTGCATGGCCATTGCCATGAATCGTCTGGGTGCGAAGTCCAATACCGGTGAGGGCGGTGAAAACAAGTCCCGCTTCGGTACGGAGAAGAATTCTGCCATCAAGCAGGTGGCTTCCGGCCGTTTCGGCGTGACCTCCGAGTATCTGAATTCCGCAAAGGAAATTCAGATCAAGATGGCTCAGGGTGCAAAGCCCGGTGAGGGCGGACATCTGCCCGGAAAGAAGGTGTATCCGTGGGTGGCGAAGATCCGTTTCTCCACCCCCGGCGTATCGCTGATCTCTCCGCCGCCGCATCATGATATCTATTCCATCGAGGATCTGGCGCAGCTGATCTTCGATCTGAAGAACGCAAACCGCGGGGCGCGGATCTCTGTGAAGCTGGTATCTGAAGCTGGTGTCGGCACCATTGCCTCCGGCGTGGCCAAGGCCGGTGCCCAGGTGATCCTGATCTCGGGCTATGACGGCGGCACCGGTGCAGCACCACTCAGCTCCATCCATCATGCGGGACTTCCCTGGGAGCTTGGTCTTGCAGAGGCACACAAGACCCTCTGTGAGAATGGTCTTCGCAATCGTGTGATTCTTGAAACAGACGGCAAGCTCATGAGCGGTCGTGATGTGGCGATTGCTGCCCTGCTTGGCGCAGAGGAGTACGGCTTCGCGACGGCAGTGCTCGTAACCATGGGCTGTATGATGATGCGTGTCTGCAGCAAGGATACCTGTCCGTTTGGTGTGGCAACACAGAATGAAAAGCTGCGGAAACGCTTCATGGGCAAGCCGGAGTATATCGAGAACTTCATGCGGTATATCGCTGAAGAGCTTCGCGAGTACATGGCAAAGCTCGGCTTCCGCACAGTGAACGAGATGGTGGGACGTACCGACTGTCTCAGAATGAAGGCGCATCAGGTATCGAAGCGGGCAGAGCTTGTGGATCTTTCCAACATTCTGGATACACGCTTCGCACAGGCACCGGAGGAGATCCGGCATTTCGATGAAAAGGCAGTTTATAACTTCCATCTGGAGAACTCTCTGGATGAGTCTGTGCTGCTTCCGGCATTTGAACAGGCCTTCCGGGAGAAGTCTGCCCACGAGGAGACTGTACAGGTTTCCAGCATTAACCGGAGCTTCGGCACCATCATGGGCTCTGAGGTCAGCAGGCGCTTCTCGGATACGCTGCCCGATGATCTCTATACCATCCAGGCCTACGGCGGCGGCGGACAGAGCTTCGGTGCATTCATTCCGAAGGGCATGACCATCAAGCTGCACGGTGATGCAAATGACGGCTTCGGCAAGGGACTGTCCGGCGGCAAGCTGATCGTGACGCCTCCGGAGAAGGCTGCCTTTGAAGCCGACAGAAACATTATCATCGGAAACGTTGCGCTCTATGGTGCAACCTCCGGCAAGTGCTATGTGGACGGCATCGCCGGTGAGCGTTTCTGCGTCCGGAATTCCGGCGCCGTTGCCGTAGCAGAGGGCTGCGGCGACCACGGTCTCGAGTACATGACCGGCGGCAAGGCTGTCATTCTCGGCATGACCGGAAAGAACTTTGCGGCAGGCATGTCCGGCGGCATTGCCTATGTGCTGGATATGGATCACACGCTTTATCTTCGCATGAACAAGGATATGGTGAAGCTGCAGGAGCTCAGCGATAAATATGATATCCAGGAGCTTCGTGATATCCTGAAGGACTTTGTGAAGGAGACAGGCTCGAAGAAGGGCCAGGATATCCTTCAGAACTTTGACCGGTATATTCCGTATTTCAAGAAGATCGTACCGACAGACTATCAGAAGGTGCTGATTGCCATCAGTCACTTTGAGGAGACCGGCATTTCCCATGAGAATGCCGAGATGGCTGCCTTCAAGTCTATGTTTGCGTGAGATCGGAAGAGAGGAGTATAAGATGGGAAAAGTAACAGGTTTTCTGGAGTATGATCGTGTTGAAAATAAAGTGATTCCGGCCGCGGAGCGAATCAAAAACTTTAACGAGTTCCATGTACAGATGGGAGAGGCGGAGAGAAAATGTCAGGGCGCCCGCTGCATGAGCTGCGGCGTACCGCTCTGTCAGTCCGGCATGAAGCTGAACGGCATGTATACAGGCTGTCCTCTTCACAATCTCATCCCAGAGTGGAATGATTCTGTATACAACGGACAGGTAAGTCACGGACTTGCGCGTCTTCTGAAGCACAACAATTTCCCGGAGTTCACCGGCAGAGTCTGCCCGGCACTCTGTGAAAAGGCCTGCATCGAGGGTCTGCATGACAAGCCCGTTTCCACCCACGAGAACGAGCTGTATCTGATCGAGGAGGCCTACAAGCGCGGGCTTATGACAGCGCGTATTCCGGCGATCCGCTCCGGCAAGAGGGTTGCTGTGGTGGGGGCCGGCCCGTCCGGTCTCGCTGCGGCAGACCAGCTGAATCACCGCGGCCACAGCGTCACGGTATTTGAGCGGGACGAGGAGATCGGCGGTCTTCTGATGTTCGGTATTCCCAACATGAAGCTGGAGAAGGACGTGATCCTTCGCCGGAAGGCACTCATGGAGGCAGAGGGCGTTGTGTTCCGCTGCGGGGTAAATGTCGGCGTGGACATCACCGCGGAGGAGCTCAAGGCACAGTTTGACGCGGTGATCCTGTGCTGCGGTGCCAAGGCCGCTCGGCCGCTGGCGGCGGACGGCCTGGACAAGGCGAAGGGCGTGTACTTTGCTGTGGACTTCCTGTCACAGCAGACGAGAGCCCTGCGGAATCATTCAGAGGTCTCTCCGGCCTGGTCGGCAAAGGGGAAAAATGTCGTGATCATCGGCGGCGGCGACACGGGCAACGACTGTGTGGGCACGTCGATCCGGCAGGGCTGCAGATCGGTGACGCAGATCGAGATGATGCCGGAGCCGCCGGTGGAGAGAGTGGCTTCGAACCCGTGGCCGGAGTGGCCGAAGGTGCTGAAGGTGGATTACGGCCAGCAGGAGTCCATTGCCGTGTTCGGACATGATCCCCGGGTCTATGAGTCCACCGTAAAGTCTGTAGAGTGCGACAAGAAGGGAAATCTCAAGTCAGTAACACTTGTAAAGGTGAAGTTTGAGAACCGGAAGCTTACCTTCGTGGAGGGCAGTGAGAAGACCATTCCGTGTGAGCTTCTGCTGATTGCAGCCGGCTTCCTCGGTGCAGAGAAGTATGTGCCGGAGGCCTTTCACACCGAGCTTTCCCAGCGAAGCACGGTGGTCACAGCAGATGAGAACCACTATCAGGCGAAGGAGCCGAGCGGTAAAGTGTTTGTGGCCGGCGACATGCACAGAGGTCAGTCTCTGGTGGTCTGGGCGATCCAGGAGGGACGTTCCTGTGCCGCTGAGGTGGACAGCTTCCTGATGGGCTACAGCTCACTGGACTGAGACGGCATGCAATACCATGACACCATTTGACAGGTGAATGCTGAGTGCATCAGCATTCACCCAATGAATAAAAGAGCCATGAAACAGCTTAGGAACACAGAGAAAGAGCGGAAAATCTATTTTGGATTTTCTGCTCTTTTTGCTATCATGGAGCCAACAGAAGATGTACAGAGCAGGAGGGTTCTATGAAACGAAGTATATTTCTTCCGCTGCTTCTTGCGACGGCACTGACCGGCTGCGGCCCGTTCGGAAGCGGGAGCACGGCGGCATCCTTTGCTGCGGCGGAAAGTTATTCCGGCTACGGAAACAATTATGCTGCGAGCACAGACACGATGATGGAAATGTCGGCGGAGTCAGCAATGCCGGACGGAAACCGGATGTCTGCGAACAGCGCAGCAGACAGCAGCGGTGATAGAATTTCCGAGGAGCGGAAGCTCATCCGCACCGTAAGCATTTCCCTGACGATACCGAGCAGTGAGAGGCTGCAGGAGAGCACAGAAACGATCCGAACGGCGGTGGAAGGCTGCGGCGGATATATCAGCAGCAATTATTCTGAATACGGCGATTATGCGAGCGCCAGCCTGTCGGCGAGGATTCCGAAGGACCGGGCGGACGAGTTCATTGAAAAGGTGAAGGGCAGCGGCATGCGGCTCCGGAACCTGAATGATTCATCCTCTGATGTGACGCTGCAGTATGTGGATGTGGAATCGAGGCTCCGGGTAAAGCAGGAAACGCGGGAGAAGTATGAGGAATATCTCAAGGCTTCTGAGAATATTCAGGATACCATGGCGATCGAGGAGCAGCTCGCGGCGGTGACGGAGGAAATCGAGTCCTACCAGTCGCAGATGAATACGCTGAACAATCAGATCGACTACACGAGCATCGACATTCATATCGGCTGTGAGGTAACGGCGGAAAAGACAGGCTTCGGCGAGAAGCTGGTGGATGCTGTGCGGAATCTCGCGGAGGAGGCGGGCGACACCTTCATCAGCATGCTGTCCTGGTTTGTGAAGGCGCTCATTTCACTGATCTTCATTCTTCCGGTGATGTATCTTGTGGTGCGGGTGTTCCTGCTGGCCATCGGCAAGAAGCCTAAATTTTTCCTGCATAAAAAGAATAAAACGGATTAAGTGTGAACCACTGCAATGGCAATGACGAATGATTACAGGCGCAATCAAAAACAAAGTAGATAAAATTTGGGACGATAT
>CAVAXR010000016.1:15313-16397 GCA_963592375.1 Oribacterium sp.
CGCAGGGGGAGCTCATCGAGATTACGGATGAGGAAATTGCGGCAGGGCTGAAGGAACTGAGGGGGATGGTGTGAATCGAAAGATTGACACCATATATAACACCACTTATAATGACGCTAGAGGGGTACGGTGATGTCAAAATGGGATAAATTAATAACGCGTATCTATAAGTTGTCAATGGATTTAAGATTCGATGAGCTTAAAAGGGTATTGGAAAGTTATGGATATGAGATGAATGCACCGCGAAATGGAAGCAGTCATTATACATTCAGAAAGCCCGGATGTTCACCAATAACGATACCGAAGCACGAACCTATTAAGAAGGTTTATGTAGAAATGGTTAGAGCCATTGTAGAAAGTGAGAGGGTAAGCAATGAAGACGCTGAATGATTATATGTCTATGCCTTATCGAATGGAAATTATAGAAGATAAGGAAGAGGGTGGATTTACAGTCGCGTATCCTGATCTGCCGGGATGCATCACTTGCGGAGCTACCATTGATGACGCATTGGCAAATGCATGTGACGCAAAAAAAGCATGGCTTGAGGCGGCAATAGAAGATGGAATAGAGATTCATGAGCCAGGAAGCTTGGAGAACTATTCCGGACAGTTCAAAATAAGGATGCCTAAGAGTCTGCATAGGACTTTGGCGGAACATTCACATACGGAAGGAATCAGTATGAATCAATATTGCGTATACCTTCTTTCAAAAAACGATGCATTGTATTATTCTGCAGAGCATAAATAAGCAAGTATCAGCATGGTGCTGCAAAGCGTAGAATATCGCTTACGTGTAGAGGAGAGCTTGCCGAAGGGCAGGCTCTTTTTTGTAGGAAGGAAGTAATCTTCAGCATCATATAATCATCAGGGGCATGGATTGCCGTTTTATGGAGAAGACGTCATTTTATGAAAGAACAGAAGAATACCGGTACGCAGCTGGAACTGACCAGTCTGATGACGGAGTATGAAAATCAGTTTGACCGCAGCAACAAGCTTGACAATAAGGTATATATCACCATCACATTCTGCGGATTCCTTTTTGTGTTTATCACGGGTCTGTTCAATGGCCTGTCTCAGCTTACAA
>CAVAXR010000017.1:0-16279 GCA_963592375.1 Oribacterium sp.
GGCCAGATATCCGGCACCAAAGCCGTTGTCGATATTCACCACGGAGACACCGCTGGCGCAGGAATTCAGCATCGACAGAAGTGCAGATACGCCGCCAAAGGATGCGCCGTAGCCCACGCTGGTCGGCACCGCGATTACCGGACAGTCTGCCAGTCCGCCGATTACGCTGGCAAGGGCTCCCTCCATACCAGCAATGGCAATGATGACCGAAGCACTCATGATCTCATCCATATGCGCCAGCAGCCGGTGAAGCCCCGCCACACCGACATCATAAAGCCGCACCACCTCGTTGCCATGGGCCTCTGCGGTTAATGCTGCCTCCTCCGCCACCGGAATATCCGAGGTTCCGGCGGTTGCCACCACAATTTTTCCCAGACCGTCTGCTGCCGGAAAGCTTCCGATAACAGCTATTCGTGCCTCTCTCCGATAGCACATCTGCGGGAAGCTCTTCTGCAGCTCCTCCGCCTTTTCCGGGGAGATCCGGGTAATGAGGATCGTCTGCACGCCATTTTCCAGCATGGTCCGGATGATGCCGGCCATCTGCTCTGCTGTCTTTCCGGCACCGTAAATCACCTCTGCCGCCCCCTGACGGATTCCGCGGTGCAGATCCACCTTCGCATAGCCGATATCCGAAAATGGTTCCTTCTTCAGACTGAGCATCGCATCCTCCACAGAAAGCGTGCCGTTTTTGACTGCCTCTAAGGTTTTTCTGATTTCACTGTTCACCCGCGCACCTCCAGATCCAGCAGCACCGCCGGATATGTCTTTTTGAATTCTGCAAGAATCATTTCCCGCCTTTCCATAAGTAATGAAAGCTGCGCCGCCGGCAGCTGCAGCTTTGCCGCTCCGTCCGGCAGCATCCGCACACGGAAATCAGAAAAGCCCAGTGAAAACAGAAAATCCTCCGCCGCTTCCGTCTTTTCAAGCTTCTCCGCCGTGATCTCGCAGCCGGTCGGAATACGGGTGGCCAGGCACGCATAGGATGGCTTGTCCCAGGTGAACAAGCCGCCCTCTCTCGACAGTCTGCGAATCTCCGCTTTCGTGAGGCCGCACTCCCGCAGGGGTGACTTCACCTGCAGCTCCTGCAGTGCCCTCATGCCCGGCCGGTCTCCGGCATCATCCGAGGCATTGGTGCCGTCCAGCAGTACGGTATAGCCATCCTCGGCCGCTGCTTTCATGATCATATGAAAAATGACCTTCTTGCAGTAATAGCAGCGATCTGACGGGTTGGCGACCACGACCGGATCTGAAAGCACATCTGCATGAAGCACCCGCACCTCCGCCTTCAGCTGTTTTGCAAGACGCATCGCATCATCCATCTCAAACTGCGGCTGAAACGCAGCCTTGACATAATAGGCCCTGACGTCAGCACCGTATTTCATTGCCGCATACAATAGATATGAAGAATCCACACCACCGGAAAATGCCAGTGCTGTCTTCGGATTTTTCTCGAAAAATTCCTGTAAATCCAACTTTTTCTCCTCTGTCTTTCGTAATGGTTGCACACCATGCCCCCGGATTCCTTTTGACAATCATAAAAAGGCATGCGGCTCCTCCCGAAGGAGCCGTATGCCTTCATTGCATCCATCCGCTTATTCAGCTATGCATTATGACATATCCTACCATTAAATGCAAGCCAAGCTTGCGCGAAGCCCCCTATGGGCCATTTTCTGCTTCCTCGTTCCGCCGACCCTTTCGGGCACCCGCAAGCCAAGCTTGCGCGAAGCCCCTTATGGGCCATTTTCTGCTTCCTCGTTCCGCCGACCCTTTCGGGCACCCGCAAGCCAAGCTTGCGCGAAGCCCCTTATGGGCCATTTTCTGCTTCCTCGTTCCGCCGACCCTTTCGGGCACCCGCAAGCCAAGCTTGCGCGAAGCCCCTTATGGGCCATTTTCTGCTTCCTCGTTCCGCCGACCCTTTCGGGCACCCGCAAGCCAAGCTTGCGCGAAGCCCCTTATGGGCCATTTTCTGCTTCCTCGTTCCGCCGACCCTTTCGGGCACCCGCAAGCCAAGCTTGCGCGAAGCCCGAAAGGGTTAGATCCATCCACCGTCGAATTGGATGATCTGGCCCGTGAGATAGGTCGGGGCCGCAGCGAGAAGCCGCAGCATGTCTGCCGCCTCCTCAGGGCCGGCCATACGGCCGTAGGGAATCTCCTCTTCCACCGCAGCCCGATCCTCCGGGCTCATCCAGCCGTTCATATCCGTATCCACACATCCAAGCGCTACCGCATTCACCGGAATATGGTTCGGCGCAAGCTCCTTCGCCAGTGCCCTCGTCAGCGCATTGATGCCGCCCTTTGTCATAGAGTAAATGCTTTCCATAGAGGCGCCGCACACGCCCCATACCGAAGAAACGTTCAGGATGCGCCCTGTTTCCGCCTTCAGAAGATAGGGGATCACGGCCCGGCTCAGCCGGAACATACTGCCGAGATTTGCCTCCAGCATCTCCGAAAATTCCGCATCGCTGACATCCTGCAGCAGGTTAAAGGTGGATATGCCGCCGTTGTTGATCAGCAGAATTTCGTCATGGCACATCCGGCTGCTGTTCAGCTCAATGCCCAGAAAATCCTGCAGCTCTTTTGTACCGATCTCTCCATGAACCGCCCGGCATTCTGTCCCTGTTCTTTCAGAAAGCTGACGGCAGACCTCGTCCAGCTGTCCGAAACGGGAACGGCAATTCAGAAGGAGGCGCCAGCCGTCGCCGGCCAGCGCCTCCGCTGCAGCTCTCCCGACCCCGCGGGATGCACCTGTAATAATTGCTGACTTCACTTATGCTGCTTCCTTTTCGGTCGCGGCAGAAGCACCGTTTGCATCGGCGTAAGCCGCTGCCTGCTGTCCGGCAATTCTTCCGAATACGGTAAAGTCTGCTACCGCATTGCCGCCCAGACGGTTTGCACCATGTACACCGCCGGTTACCTCACCTGCTGCATAGAGTCCCGGGATGGCTGTGCCGTCCTCTGTCAGAACCTCTGTATTGGAATTGATCTTCAGACCGCCCATGGTATGATGAATGCCAGGCTGTACGGTCAAAGCATACAGTGTATCCTCCAGCGGCTCCGCAAAGGAGGTACGTCCGAACTCCTCATCTGTCTTATTTGCAACGCACTCATTCCACTTTGTGATGGTTTCGGAAAGCGCCGCAGCATCTACACCCATAGCCTCCGCCAGCTCCTCAGCACTGCCGCCGCTGACTGTCCAGCCCTTGCTGACATAGCCCTGGATGACCTTGGAGTTGTCATACATCTTCTGATCCACGATCAGCCAAACCACACCGTCGGTCTGCTCATTTTCCGCTGCAGAAACCTTATCTCTTGTGGACACCTCATCATAGAAACGCTGGCCTTCCTTGTTCACGAGGATTGCACCGTCTCCGCGAAGACCCTCGGTAATCAGGTTGGCATTGCCGTCGTCTGCCACATGTACGGTCGGATGCAGCTGAATCTGATCCATATCCACCGTTGCGGCACCGGCCTCTTCGCCCATGGTGATACCCTGTCCCTGAATGCCCGGCGCATTGGTGGTGATATAGCCCTTCAGACTCTCGTTGTACTTGGAAACCATCTCGTTGTTGGCGCCGAAGCCGCCTGCTGCGATCACAACTGCCTTTGCGTTTACAGTCACCTTGCTGCCGTCCTTTGCTGTCGCTTCAATGCCGGCTGCCGCACCGTCCTGCATCAGAATCTTCTCTGCCGTTGTGCTGTACAGAATCTGCACACCGCGCGCCTCCAGATCCTTCTCCAGAATCGGAATCATATAGGAGCCAACAGAAAGGGTCTTGCCCTCGCTGTCCACCGGACGATGAATACGCTTTACGGAAGCACCGCCGAACTGCGCCGCATTGTGAAGCGTCACACCGTTCTGATCCAGCCAGTCGATTGCATCCTCAGAATCCTCACAGAGCGTCTTTACCAGCTCCGGATCATTGAGACCCTTGCCGCCGATCAGAGTATCCAGCTCAAAGAGCTCTACGGAATCAAAGTATCCCTCCGGATTTGCCTTGTATTCCTCATACTGCGCACGTACCGTCTCTGCCAGCGCCGTAATGGTCTCATTATCCGCATAGCTGTCCGCAGCAGACTGCAGGGTCTTCTCCAGACCTGCCTCCTCGCCAAATTCGTTCTCATCCTGATACTCGGTCTTTGCCGCATTCATACCGCCGGTTGCACGCACGGAATTGCCGCCTGCCATAGCCTGACTCTCTACCACGATCACAGACTTTCCGGCATCAGCTGCCTCCATAGCGGAAATCATGCCGGCACCGCCTGCACCGATCACCACAACATCCGCTTCCAGCGCCTGGTCCTCGCCCTGTACTTCTTCCTTCTCTACTGCTACATCAAAAGCAGCCGGATCAAAGCCTGCTGCCGTAATGGCATTCTTAACAGCCTCGATAATCGCATTGCTGGTGATGGTAGCACCGCTGACCGCATCCACCTGTGTGGAGTTTGCAGCCACGATCTCTCCCGGAACCGCAGCAATCGCCTTATCGCCGATTCCCTCCGTTTCCTGCTGCTCCGTCACCTTCACCGCATAGATGGTGTCCTGTGAAAGGGTCACTTCAACGGTAACATCGCCGTTCATTCCCTGGGCACTGCCGGTTACAGTCACTGCATCACTGGGTGCATCTACCTTTCCGATGCTTCTGGACGAAAGTCCCAGCACCACTGCCGCTACGCCGCCGACAGCGATCAACCCATACTGCCAGATGTCGTTTGCCTTTGCCATAATTCCTCCTGAAAAACTCTGCTTGTGTATATTTCCCCTGGCATTTCTGCCGAATGTTAAAATTATATCACAGGTACAGCATCGATTTCAACGTAATTATGCTGCAGCTTTCGCAAGCTTTTTTCACTTGATCCCAGCCGATTTCCCTGCAAAAAAAGCCCCGGGATTCGCACGCGAATCCCGGGGAATTATTTCTTCAGCTTTTATGAAAAGTATTCCTTTGCCGCACGGAAGAGTCCCATATCAAAGTCTCCCGGTACGTTCTTGAAGTTGCCCTTCTCCCATCTTTCGACGTGTCCCATCTTGCCGAGCACACGTCCGTCCGGAGAGGTAATGCCTTCTACCGCATAATAGGAGCCGTTCGGATTGTACTGAATATCCATGGTCGGATTGCCGTTCAGATCCACATACTGTGTTGCGATCTGTCCGTTCTTCACCAGCTCCCGGAAAAGTGCCTCCTCGCAGAGGAAGCGTCCCTCACCGTGAGAAATCGCCACATTGTAGATATCTCCCGGATTGCTGTTCTCAAGCCACGGGCTCATATTGGAAGCCACTCTGGTCTGCACGATCTTCGACTGATGCCGTCCGATGGTGTTGAAGGTCAGTGTCGGACAATGTGCATCCGTATCGCGGATCTCGCCGAAGGGCACAAGTCCCAGCTTGATCAGCGCCTGGAAGCCGTTGCAGATACCGATCATGAGACCGTCTCTCTCATTCAGAAGCTTCATGGTCTGCTCACGCACTGCCTCATTCCGGAAGAAGGAGGTAATAAACTTGGCCGAACCATCCGGCTCATCACCGCCGGAGAAGCCGCCCGGAATGAAGATCATCTGAGATTCACGAAGCTTTGCGGAAACCTCCTGCACAGACTCCGTGATGTCCTGCTTTGTCATATTGCGGACAACCACAATCTCCGGCTCCAGTCCGGCATCGCGGCAGGCCTTTGCGGAATCGTATTCACAGTTGTTGCCCGGGAATACCGGAATCAGAACCTTCGGCTTCGCGCAGCTGATGGCCGGCGCAGCCCACTCCTCGGCGCTGTAATCCGGAATGCTGAGGTCGACAGCATTTTCCTCGGCATCAGAAGACTTCTTCATGTTGCAGGTGAAAACGCCCTCCAGCTCATCCTCGTATTCTCCGCAGAGGTCAGAAAGCTTCAGCACCTCGCTGTTGTAACGGATCTCCGCGTCGTCAGTCACCACGCCGGCATCGGCTACGATCACCTCTGCAGCCTTCAATGCGGCATTTCCGTAGAGCTCATCCACAGACACGCCGTCCGCCAGCTCCAGCAGGAAGGAACCGTACTGGTAACCGAAGATGTCCTCAGCAGACAGACTCGGTGCAAAGTCAAAGCCCAGACCGTTGCCCATGCACTGCTTCAGCACTGCCTCTGCCAGACCGCCGTAGGTCGGTGTATATGCCGAAACCACCTTGCCCTCGGTAATCAGGCGATGGATCTCAGCAAACTCTGCGAAGAGACTTTCCTTCTTCGGAAGCTCATCTGCATAAGCCGGACGTACCCACAATACCTTATGGCCTGCGGCCTTGTACTCCGGTGAAAGCACATTCTGCACCTTCTCGGTGGTGATGGCGAAGGAGGTCAGCGTCGGCGGTACATCCAGCTTCTCGAAGCTGCCGGACATGGAATCCTTTCCGCCGATGGCGGCAATGCCCAGATCCAGCTGTGCGGAGAACGCACCCAGCAGTGCCTCCAGCGGCTGTCCCCAGCGGGCCGGCACATGGCCGGGCTTTCCGAAATATTCCTGGAAGGTAAGGTAGGTATCCTCAAAGCCGGCGCCCTCCGCAATCAGCTTGCATACGGACTCCACCACTGCGAGGTATGCACCCTTGTACGGGTTCTTCTCCGTAATAAACGGATTGTAGCCGTAGGCCATCACAGAGCAGAGATCGGTATGCTGCTTCTCCACGGAGATCTTGGCAGCCATTGCCTGGATCGGCGTTCTCTGGTACTTTCCGCCAAAGGGCATCAGCACCGTACCGGCACCGATGGTGGAATCGAAGCGCTCGCTGAGGCCTCTCTTCGAGCAGACATTCAGATCCTTTGCCAGCTTCTCGTAATTCTCGGTAAAGCTGCCGCTGGTCTCCTTATGAATGCTCTCAGCCTTCTGACTTTCAATCGTAATGTGCTTCTCCGCACCGTTTGAGTTCAGGAATTCTCTGGAGAGATTCAGCAGCACCTTTCCGTTCCAGTGCATGATCAGACGGTTGGTATCGGTAACATTTGCCACATGGCTTGCCTCCAGGTTCTCCTGATGTGCCAGCTCCATGAAGCGTGCCTCGTCCTCCGGGGCCACCACAACCGCCATTCTCTCCTGGGACTCGGAAATGGCCAGCTCTGTACCATCCAGACCCTCGTACTTCTTCGGCACCTTGTTGAGATCAATGTCCAGACCGTCAGCCAGCTCGCCGATGGCAACGGACACACCGCCCGCACCGAAGTCGTTGCAGCGCTTGATGAGACGGCTTGCCTCCGCGTTGCGGAACAGGCGCTGCAGCTTTCTCTCCTCCGGTGCATTTCCCTTCTGCACCTCGGCACCGCAGCTGTCCAGAGACTCCAGATTGTGTGCCTTGGAGGAGCCGGTGGCACCGCCGATGCCATCGCGTCCTGTCCGGCCTCCCAGCAGGATGATCACATCTCCCGGTGCCGGCACCTCGCGGCGAACATTCTCTGCCGGCGCCGCTGCCACAACCGCACCGATCTCCATACGCTTTGCGGCATAGCCCGGATGATAGATTTCATCCACAAGACCGGTAGCCAGACCGATCTGGTTTCCATAGGAAGAATAACCGTCTGCTGCCGTTGTCACCAGCTTACGCTGCGGCAGCTTGCCCTCCATGGTATCCGTCACCGGGACGGTCGGATCTGCCGCGCCGGTCACACGCATGGCGTGATATACATAAGAGCGGCCGGACAGCGGATCACGAATGGCACCGCCGATACAGGTAGCCGCACCGCCGAAGGGCTCGATCTCTGTCGGATGGTTATGAGTTTCATTCTTGAAAAGAAGAAGCCAGTCCTGTGTCTCGCCGTCCACATCCACCTTGATTTTTACGGTGCAGGCATTGATCTCCTCAGACTCATCCAGCTTTGTCAGCTTTCCCTCCTGCTTCAGCACCTTTGCTGCAATCGTGCCGATGTCCATCAGGTTCATAGGCTTCGTCCGGTTGATCTCCTTCCGGGCGTCAAGATAACGCTCCCAGGCCTTCTGCACCAGCGCATCCTCGAACTTCACACCGTCGATGGTGGTCAGGAAGGTGGTATGGCGACAGTGATCGGACCAGTAGGTATCGATCATCCGGATCTCCGTAATCGTCGGATCTCTATGCTCACTCTTGAAATAGTCCTGGCAGAACTTAAGATCATCCAGATCCATGGCCAGACCTTTTTCCTCCAGGAAGCGGTGCAGCGTCTCCTCCGACTCATCGATAAAGCCCGTCAGCGTCTCCACCTCTGTGGGGATCTCATACTTCATATCCAGCGTTTCCACTGTCTCGAGGCTCGCCTCACGGGCCTCCACCGGGTTAATGACATACTTCTTGATCTCCGCAATTTCCTTCTCCGTCAGTGTGCCGTACAGCATATACACCTTTGCAGAACGCACATGCGGCTTCTCGCCCTGGGTCAGAATCTGAATACACTGCTCGGCAGAGTCTGCTCTCTGGTCATACTGTCCCGGCAGATACTCCACCGCAAAGGTAAATGCCTTCTCCTCCGGAAGTGCGGTATAGACATCATCCAGCTGCGGCTCGGACAGAACCTGCTGCACAGCCTTGTCGAAGGTCTCTGTCTCCAGTCCCTCAACGTCATAGCGATTAAAAAGGCGCACATCCTCCAGATTTTTAATCAGCAGAATGTTCTGAATGTCTCTTTTCAGTCCGTCCGCACTGTGGCGAAGTCCCTTCTTCTTTTCAACATATACGCGATTTACCATTTTGCTGTTTCCCCCTTATTTTTCCGCATACGCCTTCAGCGCCCGCTGTCCGATGTCATGCCGCATATGCATATCTGTGAAATGTATGCGGTTCGCATCCTCGTAGGAAAGCCGTACTGCCTCGGACAGTTCTGCTGCCGTGCGCACCACGCCCAGCACTCTGCCGCCCTTGGTATACAGTCTGCCGTCCTTCCGCTCCGCACCGGCCACATAGACATTTTCGCAATCCTCAATGCCGGTGATCTCATAGCCGGACCGGTACTCCACCGGATAGCCGCCGGAGGCCAGCACCACGCAGCAGGCACTTTCCTGCTTCCACTTCACCTCTGTCCCGGAAAGCGTTCCCTTTGTGGTCGCTTCCATAATGGTCAGAAGATCGGAATCCAGCAGCGGCAGCACCACCTGCGTCTCCGGATCGCCGAAACGGCAGTTGTACTCGATGACCTTCGGTCCCTTCTCCGTCAGCATCAGCCCGAAATACAGACAGCCGCGGAAGGGCCTTCCCTCCGACTTCATCGCCTCGATGGTCGGCTTGAAGATGGTCTCCATGCAGACCTTTGCAATCTCATCCGTATAATACGGATTCGGCGCTACCGTTCCCATGCCGCCGGTATTGAGTCCCTCATCGCCGTCATTTGCCCGCTTATGATCCATAGAAGAAATCATCGGCACCACAACCTTGCCGTCGGTAAAGCTCAGCACGGAGACCTCCGGTCCGGTCAGGAATTCCTCGATCACGATCTGATCGCCGGAATGACCGAACTTCTTCTCCGCCATAATGGTGCGGATACCTTCCTCGGCCTCCTCCCGGGTCATGGCAATGATGACGCCCTTGCCCAGTGCCAGGCCGTCTGCCTTGATCACCGTCGGAATCGGGCAGGTTTTCACATATTCCTCTGCTGCCGCAATATCCGTAAATACCTCATACTCCGCGGTCGGAATCCCGTACTTCTTCATCAGGTTCTTGGAAAAGACCTTGGAGCCCTCGATAATGGCCGCATTCTTATGCGGTCCGAAGGCCGGAATGCCCACCAGCTCCAGTGCATCCACCATACCCAGCACCAGAGGGTCGTCCGGTGCCACCACTGCATAGTCAATGGCCTCCTGCTTACAGAAATTCACAACGCCCTCAACGTCCGTTGCCGAAATCGGAACGCATTCCGCATCCTCCGTCATGCCGCCGTTGCCGGGAATGGCATAGATCTTTTCCGCTCTGGGACTCTTCTTCAGGCTCTTGATAATGGCGTGTTCACGTCCGCCGCCGCCCACTACTGCTATTTTCATCTTTGTCCTCCAGATCCAAGCATAAGCCCTGCACATGCTCGTGTTTGAATCGCCAATCCGGTCCGAAGATTCTTCCTTCGGACTTATGCCTCCGCAATTTCCTTCGACATCAGTTCTGCGGCCGCCGGCAGCAGCTTCCATTCCGCCTGCTCCATGACCCGCTTCTGCAGAATCTCCGGGGTATCTCCCGGCTGAATTTCCACTGCCTTCTGCAGCAGAATCCGGCCGCCGTCGGGAATTTCATTCACCAGATGCACCGTCGCACCGGTCACCTTCACGCCGTAGCCGAGCGCGGCCTCATGTACCTTTAATCCATAGTAGCCCTTTCCGCAGAAGCTCGGAATCAGGGACGGATGCACATTGATGATCCGGTTCGCAAAGCGCTTCGTGAAATTCTCGGAAAGGATGGTCAGGAAGCCTGCCAGTATGATGAGGTCAATGTCATTTTCCTCGAGTACGGAAATCAGCTTCTCCTCATCCTTCCGCACCACCGTATGGGCAATGCCGGCCTTCTCTGCTCTCTCCAGGGCGAAAATTCCTTCCTTGGAGCCCACCACCAGCACAATTTCACCGTGCGGCAGCTCTCCCCGCTTCTCGGCATCGATCAGGGCCTGCAGATTTGTGCCGCCGCCGGATACCAGCACGGCAATTCTCGCTTTCTTCTTCACGTTTCAGCCCCCTCTTAGTGATGGAACAGCCGCATGCCGCTGAAGCATACCACCATGCCGTACTTGTCGGCCGTCTCGATCACATTGTCATCCCGGATGGATCCGCCCGGCTCCACCACGTAGCTCACACCGGACTTATGGGCTCTTTCAATGTTGTCGCCGAAGGGGAAGAAGGCATCGGAGCCCAGCGCCACGCCGGTAATGCCGGCAAGATATGCCTTCTGCTCCTCTCTTGTAAAGGGTGCCGGCTTCTCGGTGAAATAGTTCTCCCAGATGCCGTCGGCCAGCACATCCTCGTACTCGTCGGAAATGTAGACATCGATGACATTATCCCGATCCGCTCTCCGCATGCCGCTCTTGAAGGGCAGGCTCAGCACACGGTCGGACTGACGCAGATGCCATACATCCGCCTTGTTTCCGGCAAGACGTGTGCAGTGGATACGGGACTGCTGTCCGGCACCGACACCGATGGCCTGACCGTCCTCTGCATAGCAGACAGAATTGGACTGGGTATACTTCAGGGTAATGAGGGCAACGGTCATGTTGAGACGCGCCTCCTCCGGAATCTCCTTATTCTGAGAAACAATGTTGGCAAAGGCCTCATCAGTCACCTTGTACTCGTTTCTGCCCTGCTCGAACACAACACCGTATACCTGCTTCCGCTCGATCTCCTCCGGCACATAGCTCGGATCGATCTTAATGACGTTGTAGTTTCCCTTTTTCTTGTTCTTCAGAAGCTCCAGCGCCTCCGGTGCATAGTCCGGTGCGATCACGCCATCGGAAACCTCCCGGTGGATCAGCTTTGCCGTGGTCAGATCGCACTTCTCAGACAGCGCAATGAAGTCGCCGTAGCTGGACATACGGTCGGTACCTCTGGCTCTCGCATAGGCGCAGGCCAGCGGACTCTCATCCAGCCCCTCCACATCGTCCACGAAGCATGCCTTCTTCAGCTTCTCCGGAAGCTTTCGTCCGATGGCTGCGCCGCTCGGGCTGACGTGCTTAAAGGAAGCCGCTGCTGCCATGCCGGTGGCGGCCTTCAGCTCGGAAACCAGCTGCCAGGAATTCAGCGCATCCAGGAAGTTAATGTAGCCGGGGCGGCCGTTCAGAATCTCGAAGGGAAGCTCCTTTTCCTCATTCATGAACACTCTTGCCGGCTTCTGGTTGGGATTGCAGCCATACTTTAACTGAAATTCATTCATCTTCTGTCCTCTCCGGCATCAGTCTGCCCACTTATTGATCATCACATTCTCTGTCTCGCCGGTTGCCAGGCTGATGTAGCGCACATACAGAGAAATACGGTTGTCCTGATTCAGATTGCTCCAGATCTCCTCACTCAGCTCCTTCGCTGTATTCGGAATCGCCACACGCTCCGGCTCGCCTTCGAAGGTCGGAATCGGATTGCCGTCGCAGCGATAGGTATGGATGAAGTGTCCGAGACCGTTCTGCAGCTTATAGGAATAGGTATAGCGCGCGCAGTCTGTGCCCTCGCTGTCCTGCGCCTTCAGAATGGACATCTTGTAGGACTCGCTGTCATCCAGCATAGCCAGTGCAGAAATACGCGGTGTCCAGTTGGGGCCGTCCGGCTCAAACTGGCGGGTCTCGAGTGCCTCCTCAAAGGTATCGCCGTTCCGCAGGAATTCATAAATCGTGTCGGTCTGGTCTCCATTGGTCACGATCAGGTTGTCCCCCAGACGCCGGATCGGGGAATAAATGATGAGACTCGGATCCTCCACCTTCGAGGCATCGAAGGGATAAATGGTCACATCCTCGCCTTCCTCCCGGAAGATACGGTTTCTGGAATTCTGGGAGCGTCCCATGATGAAGTAGGCGATCGCCAGCTTCTCACCGTCCTGTGACTTGCCCACCACAATGCCGCGGCCCGGGTAGCTGTTGTTCGCCAGCAGCTCCGCCAGCTTATTTACATCGTATGTCATCCTTCTCTCCTCCTCAGCAAAGCACAACCTTATCCTCGGACTTCACGATCTCACCGAGATGATATGCGTCCACACCGTTCTCCTGCAGAATGCGAAGTGCCTCTGCCTCATCCTCCGGTGCCACCACGATGCTCATGCCGACACCCATGTTATAGGTATTGAACATGTCACGATTGTCGATCTTTCCGGTCTTCTCGATCAGCTCGAAGATCGGCAGCACACGCACGTCGCTCTTCCTGATCTTGGCGCCCAGACCATCCGGAATAGATCTCGGAATATTCTCATAGAAGCCGCCGCCTGTGATATGGCTGATGCCCTTCACCGTCACCTTCTCCAGGAGCTTCAGAACCGGCTTCACATAGATCACAGTCGGTGTCAGCAGGGCTTCGCCAATGCCTTTGCCCCCAAGTGCCTCTACCGGTGCCAGTGCAGCTTCCTTCGTCATATGGTCAATGTCGAAGACCTTCCGTACCAGAGAGAAGCCGTTGGAATGTACGCCGCTGGAGGGCAGTGCGATCACAACATCTCCCTCCTTCATGGAATTGTTGTCCACAATCTTGTCCTTATCCACGATGCCTACAGAGAAGCCGGCAAGATCATACTCATCCTCCGGATAAAATCCCGGCATCTCAGCGGTCTCGCCGCCGATCAGTGCAGAATCCGCCTGTACGCAGCCTTCAGCCACGCCCTTTACGATATCCGCGATCTTCTCCGGTACATTCTTGCCGCAGGCAATGTAATCAAGGAAGAACAGCGGCTTGGCACCGCAGCAGATAACGTCATTCACGCACATAGCCACACAGTCAATGCCGACAGTATCATACTTCTCCAGCAGGAAGGCCAGCTTCAGCTTCGTACCTACGCCGTCGGTGCCGGATACCAGAATCGGCTTCTTATATCCCTCCGGCAGCTCAAACAGACCGCCGAAGCCGCCGAGACCGGAAGCCACGCCCTCGGTCATGGTTCTTGCCACATACTGCTTCATCAGCTCTACGGACTTGTAGCCCGCTGTGATATCTACGCCTGCTTCCTTATATGCTTCACTGTAGCTCTTCATTTTCTTCTCCTTTACTCCTCTTGTTTTCACTCAGCTGTATGGAAACGCGCCGCAATCTCCTGATCCTTCTTCATGATCTTTTCGTGATTCTGATCCCGGTCAGCCTGCAGCTTATCGGCCAGACTCTCCTCCGTCACGGCCAGAATCTCAATGGCCAGCAGCGCCGCATTCTTTGCGGTATTCACCCCCACCGTAGCCACCGGTATTCCGGGCGGCATCATGACAGTGGAAAGAAGTGCATCCATGCCCTCCAGCACCTTGCTTGAGCAAGGGATGCCGATGACCGGAAGTGTGGTATTTGCGGCAAAGGCCCCTGCCAGATGTGCGGCCATACCGGCTGCACAGATGATAACGCCGAAGCCCTGTGCGCGGGCGCTCTTTGCAAAGCTTCCTGCCTCCTCCGGTGTTCTGTGTGCAGAATACACATGTACCTCAAAAGGCACCCCGTATTCCTTCAGGACGTCAATACCCTTTTCAACTACCGGAAGATCCGAATCGCTTCCCATGATCACTGCAACTTTTTTCACAGTTTTCTCCTTTCTCCCTGACCGCCGACGTCCTGCACCGCACCGGCGCATTTCGCGCGTAAAAAAGGGAGCAGCACAAAAAATGCTGTTCCCTCTGATCTCATAGACTACAATATGCAGTTGTACGCAGGCTTCCCACCTTATTGTTCATGACGCAGAAAATCCCCGTCCGGCTCATATGATTTCCGTTTTTTGCAAAAACCACGTCTCGAATCATTCTCAATCCTCTCGCTCCGGAGCCACCTGCAACAACAGCATTATATTAAATAGAAGTTATCGCGTCAAGTGTACAAAGTGTGCGGATTTCCGTTCATCGGCCGCCCGGAATACGACACAATTACCTTATTTCGTGAGTGTCATCAGGAGCTCGTTGCTTCTTTCCACGAAGGCTGCCATGTCATCCGCACTGAGCGGTGCCTGCTGAATTCTGGCCAGATCATAGAGCTGCTCGGCAATCAGCTTGGTGCTGTCATCCTCTCCATGCTCGGAAAGATACTTCACCAGCGGATGCTCTGCATTGAGAATCAGTGTCTCTTCCACCGGCAGATCTCCCATTGACATACCCCTGGAGGCATACATCTTCATCATGTCATTCATGCGTCTGGACTCCTCAGAGATCGTAAGCATGGCTGCCGTCTTCACAGATGTCATCTTCTGAAGCTTGACATTCAGCTTCTCATGACCCGTTGCCGTACGGATGTAGCCCTCCATGGTCTTGCCCTTCTCCTCCAGACTCTTCTGCTCCTCGTCGCTGGTCTCTGCCCGGAACTCCTTCTCCAGATCTGCATCGATCCGCTTAAAGTGCACACCCTGGTTTCGTGCCTCCAGCTCGGTGATGAAGGGCTGATCAATCTTCTCGGTCAGTACCACGGCGGACTTGCCGGCAGACTTGAACATCGCGATATACTGACTCTGCTGCACCGGATCCGTCACGTAGAAGATCAGCTTATTCTTCTCTTCCGCAGCCTTCTCCTCCGGCTTGTCCTCGACCTCCGCGCCGCCGGCATTTTCCTCTGCAGCCTCCTCCGGCTTCTTCTCATCCGGATCGATCTTGTTCACTTCGAGGCACTCCGGAAGCGCCAGATACTTGCCGTCCAGATCCTTGAAAAGGATATAGTCTGTCATCTTTCCGCAGAACTTCTGATCCTGCAGGCAGCCATACTTAATGAAGGGAGCAATGTCGTCCCAGTACTTCTCGTATTCCTCACGCTCTGTCTTGCAGAGACCCGACAGCTTGTCCGCCACCTTCTTCGTGATGTAGTCTGAAATCTTCTTGACAAAGCCATCATTCTGCAGCTGGGAACGGGAAACGTTCAGCGGAAGATCCGGACAGTCGATCACGCCCTTCAGCAGCATGAGATACTGCGGGATGACTTCTTTAATGTTGTCGGCGATAAATACCTGATTGTTGTACAGCTTAATGGTTCCCTCGATGGACTCATATTCCATATTGATCTTCGGGAAATAGAGAATGCCCTTCAGATTGTACGGATAATCCATGTTCAGATGAATCCAGAACAGCGGCTCGCGGTAGTCATGGAATACCTTCTGATAGAAGGCAATGTATTCCTCCTTTGTACACTCGGAAGGATTCTTTCCCCAAAGCGGGTGAATTTCATTCATCAGCTCCGGCCGCTTCTCGATCTTCAGCTGCGCCTTCTCGGTATGCTCCTTGCCGTCGGAATCCTTGGTCGTCTTTTCCGGAATTTCCTCCAGAACCACATCGCCGTCCTGCTTCTTGTCCGCATCAATGGTTGTGCTGTCCTTCGGCAGCTTTGTGAGATAGATCTCCACCGGCATGAAAGAACAGTACTTATCAATGACCGTGCGGATCTCCCATTCATTGGAATATTTCAGGCAGTCATCGTTGAGATGCAGTGTAATCAGGGTTCCCTGCTCCTGCTTCGTTCCCTCTGTCATCTCGTATTCTGTGCCGCCGTTGCAGGTCCAGTGTACGGCCTTTGCGCCTTCTTTATAGGAAAGGGTGTCGATTTCCACCAGATCCGCCACCATGAAGGCCGAGTAGAAGCCCAGTCCGAAATGGCCGATGATCTGATCGTCATTCGCCTTATCCTTATATTTCTGAATGAAGTCTGTCGCTCCGGAAAAAGCAATCTGGTTAATGTACTTCTC
>CAVAXR010000018.1:0-16046 GCA_963592375.1 Oribacterium sp.
GGATACGTGCCGTGTCCAACGTGTGATCCTCGTTGTAAGTCCACAGCAGAATGTCATTCCCGGTTTGCAGCAGTTCATCCGGAACTTTGACCCATTGGTCTTCTGCCGGCAGTTCCACCGTGAAACTCCCAAACTTAAAATGCACCGTCGGCACATTCTTCGGCACTTTGACCCGCTGTTTTGTGTCCCACTGCCAAAATTTTAGCTGACCGTTAGATAACTCGATTACCATTTTGTTGCCCCCTTTTCATACTTTGTACAGTTTCGGCTCCGCCGAAATCCCGCTTACGTCCATGCTGCTCGTCAGCCACATATCCGCATAAATTCTTGTTGTTCCAGTCAGGGTAAACGTTGCCCCGCCTCCAACGTCCCATACTGGTGTCCTCGTTGCCGTACTCGCCCCATTGCTGCTGGTCGTTGTCCCTGTGATCCCGCTCCCGGTGTCTGCATCATAGAGCCGGATGCCCCACATGGAGTGGCTTGCATTTTTGGTGTTGGTACCCGTCCCGTTGACGAATCCGGATAGTTTGTAGGTCCCCGGCGGCAGCTGCACCGGGCAGGACTTGGAAACCAACGTTTTTGTCAAGCCGTGCGTTGCTTGACCGCTCAAACTTAGTTTTTTCCCGGTTAGCGTAAATTTTAGATCGTTTGCGGTGCTGGCCCCTTGTGGCACCCCCGCCCAAACGTCCGGAATGAGATCTGTTCCACCGGCGCTCAAATCTCCGTTCGCTCCGTTTGTGAGCGCTCCATACAGCGGCCTTGCGTATAAAAACGGCACTCTCGATGATACGTTTGTCACAATTAGGTTGCCGGTTGACGGATAACTGGTAATGTTTAGAAACTTATCTTCGCTTATCATCATGCCCACATGGCTGATCCCATAGTATCGTGTTGGGTATACCAGCGTCCCGTCATCGTTTGTTTTGTAAAAAAAGCACAGGTCACCCGGTTTTACTTCTCTTTCCCCGGGCCAGTACGTTAGCGCCATCCTTGCATAGTATGCTGCAATGTCCGATGCCGTCACAACCCGCAGATCTCCATCCGTGGTCTTGTACTTGTCCCCACTGTATGCAATATCTGCATCCAGCGGTTGCTTGTCAAAATACGGTTCTGCCCATGCGTCGTTTGTTGCTTTCACATTTTGCGGAGCATAGGTCTGATTTGCCCCGGTAATCCCCGCAAATGGGCTTTTGAGATATCCGAGACCCCGCAGCACAAAGCCCGTGTAGGATGAGCAGTCCATTACTCCCGCGCCGTTTTCGTCCGATAATTTTCCCGTGCCGTCCGTGTTGGTTGGCTTCATTGGGCCATAGCCGTCCTGATACGCAAACGCCCGTGTCCCGCTTGCCTTTGCGTTCCAGTATGACGTGGCGCAAATCACCGCCGCCATAGCTCCGTCAAAATTTGAGCTGTCCGGCGATACCCCGCCGTTGGTGTTAATGTTGGGTGGTTTTGCCCAAATCGTTGCAATCTCCTTCGGGATGTTCTCACCGAGAATCGTCTGCGTCCTGTGCGTTTTCTCCCGGATTGCGTCCGTGATCGCCGTCAGCGTGACTTTTTTAATGGTGTACATTACGTTGCCACTCCTTCCGATGCCGTCATCCTCGCCCAAACTTTTTTTACGATTTGCTCTTCCGTTGGCGTATCCTGTTTGCCCGTTGCAATGCTCTTTGTGAGCGCCGCCGATGTTGCCCCAAGCGTTACCGTGCTGTTGTCCGGTGCCCCCGGTTCTATATGCACCTTGAGGCACGGCATATCCGCCTCCAGATTGTGCGGCACTGACCTTATATGCACGATCTCGCCCAGCTTGATGTCGTCAATCTCAATGTCCACCAAGTGCAAGTCCACGGCGTTTAGCTCTATTGTTGTGGTGGATTTAATTTTGTCCTTGAGCCATGCCTCGGCTTTCTTTAGGAGATTGCTTGGGAGTGTTACATCGTCCCACACGTTTGTCCCCCAGATTCTGCCCCACACGTTAATTCCGTCCGTGTCCTCCACGTACATTGTCCCACCATTGGCCTCCCGCACCGTCACCCGGTTCCCATGCCATAGCGTCAGCCCGGTTGCCTCCGGCTCCTCCGTGTATTTGTCATAGGTGTTTTCGTTGGTGCCGTTTTCTTCGATTCGCGCACCGAACGGGTAGAGCACCGTCACAACGTCCTCGGTGTCAATGTGCTCTTCGAGATCGAGCAGGTTTTCACCGAATTTCACAGTCTGACCGCTTTTCTCGGTCAGCTCCGCCAGATAGTCCACGTAAAACTTGCCGCTGTCCTCCCGCACCAGAATGTACCCGCCCAATTCCTTGATGAGCCGCCCGTCAATCGCATCCCAGCTGGATATGCTAGACTCGCTTGACCGTACCAGCACCCCGTTGTCGTCTGGGTCTGTTACTGTCACCGTCCCAAGATAGAGCTTTTTACTGTCCTCCACCTCGCTGTTGTGGGTGTCCAGGATGAACTTCAAAAAGTTCTCCACGGTGCCTTTGTATGCAAACGGCGGCAGCATAGAATCGCAAAGGAACGCCAACTGCCCCTCGCAATAGACCTCCATGTTGTTGTAAAAGTCTCTCGATGTCTCCGATACCCGGCCCCGAAATACCTTCTCCCCGGCGTAACTCGCTACAACGATCGTTCCCAGTTTTTTTACCGTGTCATACCCTGGGTTTGTGTATGGCACCGTAAACTTCATGCTGCCGTGGGCGTTTACCTCCAGCTCAATCTCAACGTCTGCCACTACCCGCCCCTGATCGTATAGGTTTGGGTGGTCTATGCATTCGTCCCCGGCGTAAATCGTCCACATTAGCGTGCTCTTTGCACTCACAGCATCCCCCTCCTATAGCGGATTGTTACCGTTTCCCCGCCGGACAGTGCGTTTTTGGCCTTAAACGCAAATGTAACCGGGTCATTCCGGATTACGATGTCCTCGTTGTAGTAGCTTCCGCTTGCCAGTTCGTATTCTTCGCCGGCTGCCGTCAGGGTGATATCTGCGTTTGTCTCAAAGACAGGGATTGCCGGCTTTGTGGAGCCATCCACCGTGACTGTGCCGTTTGCCGCCAGTGTCCCATATACCTTTAGATTGCTTATGTCCCCAGTGATCGTCACCTTGTATATGTCATCCCAGGTCAATGCTTTCGCCGCAGCGCTGCCTTTTTTTAGCGTCCACGTGTAGTGTGTGCTTGTCGTCTGCTCCGATGTTCCGCTTCCGGCCCCGTTGCTGTCCGATACCGCTATGCTCGTTTTCCGTCCGCTTTTGTCATAATCAACCACAATCGCCGTATACAGGCTCCAGCTTATTACCTTGACCTTTGTGTTGCCAAAAATGACCGTTGTTTTCTTTGCATCCCCCTCGCCGCTATGGCGGATGTACATTCCCGGTTTGGACCCGGTGTCGTCCACTCTGACGTTGACTTCACTTTCCGTTGTCAGTGTCACGGCGTATTCCCGCAACGTTTTTTCTGTCTTAAACGGTCTTACCGTCGCCGTCACGGTTGGAAACGCCAGCGCCTCATCAGCGCCCCACTCATCCACCGTGACACGGCCCTCATAGCTATACTCCGGATCATCGCTGCACGTGATTGTACAGTTTCTTCCGTGGATGTCGTTTAGGATTTTCTGGTAAATTTCATTCCATTTTTTTCGCTTTTCTCTGCACACGAATCTGAACTCAATCTCCCGGTCTTGGAATGTGACCGGGCCGATTGTGCTTTCCGTCAAATCGAGACTGCCATTCCTCCCCGGCACCTCGATCATGTATGTGTTTGGCTTTGGAGGGGATACCATTGCAGGCTCCTGGAGGTACAGCCCCCAATCCTCTAGGGAGTTGTACGTGGTTTCCCGCCCGTTTACCGTCCTTGTGAAATCTACCGTATGATAGTGGTTAGTTGCCACGGCTCTTCCTCCGTTCCGTTTTGCCCAGGCTGCTGTCGATATACGGTGCTACCGCTTTTGCCAGCCCCTTTGCGGTGATCCCGCTCCCGGAATCCATCTTTTCTATGATTTCCGGCAGGTACTGCTCCAGTATCTTTTCGAGCTTCTGGTTCCCGTTGTCGTTGTCTGTGCTCTTTCTCACCGTCTCTGCGCGGCTTCCTGCCCCGTAAACGCCCGTTGCGCTTTCCCTCGACATTCTATTCGCCGCTTTCGCCACCTCACTGATATGCTCTGTGATGCCCTGTGCAAAGCCCTCATCATAGTATCGGCCTACCTCTGCCATGACCCGGCTCGGGGACTGGATGCCCAGTTTGTCCTTTGCCGCCTCATATGCATCTTGTGCTGCATTTGCCGCAGCATTTTCTATCAGGTAGCTGTTGTCTTTAATGCCTTTTGCCACGCCGCTTGCAATGTTGTACCCGATGTTGTACCAGTTGACTGCCGTAAAAGCCCCGGCGGCGCTGCTTGCAATGTCTTGCGCAGATACCTTAACGCTTTCTTTCTTGCTCAGCATACCGATCTTAAACTGGGTGATCGCGTTTTCGCCTGCGGTCTTGTACTTGTTCTTTTCGCCCTCGGCAGCGTCTGCGCCTGCGTCTGAGACCGCCTCCGTAGCCGTTTCCACGGTCCCCTGCGCGTTTTGTACGCCGTCCGCATACCCTTCCATATTTGCTTCGCCTGCGCCGGTGTAGTCGGTGTCCTGCACCGCTTCCACGCCTGCCGTGCCAACCTCGGACCATGCACTTGCCGCTGTAGTCTGTGAGCCTTGTACGCTGTTGTAATACTGCGTTACGCCAATCTCACCGGCCTGTCCCATGAGACCCGCCAGCTCGTCAAACTTGCCCGTGTTGTCGTCCACAAGTGCTTGCACCTGCGCTGCATACCCGATGCCAAGCTCCCGCATGGAGTTTACAAGATCTATTGCGCCCTGGTCATTATTCTTGACCGCCTCTGCCATCAGGTCGGCAAGGTTTTGATCCCAGTTTTGGTATGCCTGGATGTTATACTGGAGGTTTTCTGCCATTTCATCCAGCGAGATTTCTGCGTCCGTGCTGACCTTCTTAAAAGAGTTCACCACGTTATCCCGGACGGATTCTACACCCTTCCCCCATTCCTCTGCCGTGATCCCGTTGTTAATCAGCCATTGACTCAGTTGTTCAACCGAATAGCCCATAGCCCCAACTGCCGCAACATAGCTCGGGTACTGCGTAATCAGTTCCTCGTTGGTGGCTCTCAGATTCAGCGCCGCCAGCGCCGCCTCTGCTGTTTTTACCGCTGCCTCCGATGCGGCGTCCTTGTACTTCTCAAATTCCTTTTCAAGGTCTTCGTACGTGTCCCGAAGGTCTCCGCCGGATTCCGTTGCTTCCGTTGCTTTGTCCGTCACGTCCGCCAATTTGTCGTTGGCTTCCTGCATTTCTTCGGTCAGCTCTTCGACAGCCTCAGCCGTGTTTTCTGCGGTGTCTCCCAGTTCCCCGGTTTGGTCGCTTGCGTCCTCCGTTTCGGAGTTGTATCCTTCTATCTCGCCGGTGATGCTGTTGTATTGGTCTTCCAAGGACGCATAGGAGCCGTTTACATCATCCAGTGAGTTTTGGAGTTCGTCACATTTTTCTTGTGCCGCAACCTCCCGGCTGTGCATATCGTCATAGGATGCCGTCCCGTCTTCAATCGCCTTGTTCGTGTTTTCCTGAGCTTCCGCCAATTCTTCCTGTGCATCGGCCAGTTGTTTTTCTAGCGTGTAGCGGTCGCTCTCCAGCTGTACCATTTGATCTACAATGGCCTCCGCTTTTTGCTGGAGCATTATTGTCCTCACGTAGGCTTCGAGGGCCTCCGTGGTCATGTTTAACTTGTCCGTTTCTTCGTCATAGCTGAGGTTCAGCCCCTCAACAGAGTTGTTGAGTTGGTCAACTGTGGTCTTTATCTGTGCTGTCTGTGCGGCTGTTTTGTTTTCCTGTCCGGTCAGCGATATGAGGCTTTGCAGTAGGCCCATTGTTTTTTCCTGGCTGGCCTCCATGGTTGCTTCCGTTTCTTCCCAACCTTCAACGGTTTTTTTCGCCTCATTGACCGCGCTCGACCATTCGTTCGCCTCGTCCCTGCCGCCGATAAATGCCGCAGTTGCAATGCCCAACGCTGTACTGAGCGCTCCGACTCCGATCGCTACCGGGTTAATAACCCCGCCTAGCGTGCTTGTCACCAGCTGGAATATTTTCACCGCAGTGGTTGCTACTGTAATCCCGGTCGTAAACGTCGCTAATGCTGTCACCACGCCGGTTATCACCGGCACCGCCTCTTCGTTGTTCTCCACGAACCCCGTCAGCCCGTTCAGAACGCCCGTAAAGCTCTCCGCCAGCTCTCCCAACGCTGGGGTTAGCTTATCGCCCACGGCGATTTCCAGCCCCTCCATTGCGCTTTCCACCCGTTTTACCTGCCCGGTGTAGGTATCCAACTGGATATTGGACATTTCCTCCGCCGCGCCGGAGCAGTTTGCAATGGATTCTGTCAGGTTGTTCCAGTCGTCGTCGCTGGCATTGATGATTGCCAGTAAGCCCTTCATGCCCCGCTGGCCCGCCAGCATATAGGCATTGTTAATTTTCTGTTGGTCTTCCATCCCCTTAAACGAATCCCGCAGCTCATTAAGAAACTGTGCCAGTGGCTTTGCCTGATTGGTCGCGGTATCGAACATAGACAGTCCAAGCTCATCCATCGCCTTCGATGCGTTATCGTTGGCACCGGACATTCTGGTCAGCGCCGTGGTCAGCGCTGTGCCGGCCGTTTCGGCCTTTAGTCCGTTGTTTGCCATGATGCCCAGGGCCACTGCAACGTCGTCAATGCTGTAGCCCATGCCGCCTGCCGTGGTGGCGCAGGCTTGGAAGGAGTTTCCCAGCAACGCAACGCTGGTATTGGTGTCTGCACTTGCCCGGGCCAGCACGTCCGCAAAGTGTCCCGCCTGATCCGCGCCGTAGCCGAACGCCGTCATTGCGTCAACCACAATGTTTGTGGTATCGCCCAAATCCTCGCCGGATGCAGACGCAAGGCTCATGGTGCCCGCCATGGAATCCAGCATCTCGTCCACAGCCCAGCCAGCCTGACCCATGACCTGATAACTATTTGCCACGTCCTGCGCCATAAATATTGTGGTGCTTGCGTATTGTTTTGCCTGTGTCTCAAGCGCCGCCAGCTCGTCAGACGTTGCGCCGGACACGGCCTGTACCGTTGCCATCGTGTAGTGGAAGTCCGCTGACACATCCACGCACTCTTTCAGGGCTGACGCAACCTTTTTCACACCGTTGACAATGCCGGAGGTCACGATGATGGAGGATAACGTGTCAAAGGATTCGCTGACCGTTGCAACGCTTTCTCCCGCGTCCTCCATGTCGCCGGATGCCTCTTTTGCCTCCTTGCCCATCTTGTCAATGGAAGTTGCGCACCCGTCCGCTGATGTCTTTGCCTCGTTCAGATAGCCGTTGGTCTGGTCGATTTCGTTTTTTAGGTTCGCTTCTTCCGCTTTCGCCGTGTTCAGCTGGGCTTGCCACCGCTCCGTCTGGTTCGTTACCTTCTGCAAGCCGTCCTGCTGGGTGGCCAGCGCCTTGTTCTGCTTTTCCTGCTCCTCCAGCAGTGTCCCCATTTCCTTTGCCACGCCGCCGGTGCTGTTATCCAGCTCCGCCATTTTGGCTTCCAGGTCCGCAATCTTGGTTTTTAGCTTTTCCTGGGCTTCCGTTGTGTCGCCCTCGGTGTTTTTAAGTTCCTTCAGCTCCTGCTCCGCAGCGTCCACTTGCTTTTTGTAGGCAAGCCACTGGGTTGCACTGCCATTTACGGCCTTATCCAGTTTCTCGATCGCCGCTTCGTTTTCGCTCAGTTTTGCTTTGGTCTTCTCAATCTGGCTGGCCCACTGCTGCTGTGCCGCTTTCCCGGACTGTATGGCCTTGTTTAGGGTCTCTATTTTTTTTTTTTTTTTTTCAAGGGTGTTTACCAGCGTGTTTAATTTCGCACTTAATGCCTCCTGGGAGTTGGCGTTGCCCTTAAACGTTGCTGTCACGGCTGTCATTTCCGTTTTTAGGGTTTTGAGTGCTAAGTTAATGTTGGTAATTGCGCTTTTATACGCTTTCTCGCCCTCAATGCTGACCTTAGTTGCAATACTGCGTCCGTTTGCCATGCCGCCACCTCCTACTGTTCGTTTTGCTCGTTCAGCCCATGGGAGCGCTTGTAAATCTCCCACAAATCCGTAATAACGCCTACCGGGTACTGTAGTGTCTCCCTGATGCTGAGGCCACACCGAACGCCAACTGCTATATAGCTTGCTGCCGATAGCGTATCATCGTCCGGTGTGGCCCCCATTTCACTCAGTTTTTTTTTAGCTCAATGGTATCAACGTCTACCATGTCGCTCTCCTCGGGCTTGTAGTCCCGATGTGTGCCGTACATGATTGCTGCATTGATGCCCATAATCGCCGTTTGTAGCTCCAGGGGGCTTGCAGCGTACCGTAGGTATTTTTTTAGCTCCTCCACGTCCGGCACTGGATCTGCGCCGTATCCGTAGGCGTTCCGGGCGGCGGATGCCTCCGAAGCCATCAGGTGGATCATTTCTGCCGCCCGCTCCGGGTCTTCCATCCCAATGTCCTGGTCTCCGTCCTCCCGCTGTGTCCACTCGATCATAGCCCGTCCGTTCCACAAGAGTCGCAAATTCCACTCGCCGAGTTCCACTCTCGGCATATTCAGTACGCCGCCCATGGGTTATGCCGTAGCCTGACCGGCCTTGGTCTTAATCCACTTGACGGCCTCTGCCTCGTCCTCAAACTCCTGATAGCTCCGGGTGGGGCCATAGCTCGGCTCGATCGCGTTGAAGGTGACAGTGGTGGACGCAAGGGTCAGGGAAGAGCCGCCGGAAGTGGATTCCTCGTCGCCCTGCACAGCCTGTGCCTTATAGTAAAAATAAGCCATAAAGGTCTTTTTGTTGGTCTTGTCTGCCATGGTGCGGAGATATCCCACACCCACATAGGGGGCGATATCCTCCATTTTCTCGTCCACCTGGGTGTCGCCGGTGCTTACGGTGTGACCGTAGAGCTTACCGGCAGTCTCCGCCGGAACGCCCCAGCCGGTCCATTCCAGGCTCCATGCAGTCACCATGGAAATGTTCGCCACCTGCTTGTCGTCACCGTCTGCGGTGGCGTTTGCAGTGGAGGGGCTTGCCTTGATTGCGTTGGTATCGCCGATATCCAGTGCCGCATCATAGGTGGGAATTGCGGTGTCGGTCTCCGCTTTCAGTGGGAAAATCATCATTTTTCTTACGCCAACGCCAAACTTATTTGTTGCCATATGTTCTCATCCTTTCACATATCTTTTGTCAAAACATCTTCCATTCGCTGGATTATTGCCGACTCGCCGTTTTCCAGCGCCAGCCGATTAAACGCTCTCGCCGGTTGCTTTTTTTTGCCGTACTCGTTGATGAAGGCTACTTCCGCGTTCCGGTTCCCCTTCCGGTTTGTTCCGGCATAGGTCACATAACAGACCCATCCATTCTCCCCCCGTTTTGGGCTTTTTACGGTCAGTGCGCCTAGCGTCTGCCCGGTTCTCCATACGCCCATAGACCTTCCTTTGTTGTAGGTGTACGTCTTCAGGAGCTTCGCCCCGGTTTCCACTGCCGCCTCAATGTCCTTCGTGTCTGCTTTCAGTGCTAGCTCCAGCAGGGTGTTCCCTCCACTTACAAACTGGATTTTCGCCATGCTCACACACCGCCCAAAAACTGTACCGTCCACGTGTAGCGCCATTCCGCCCGGTCGTTATCGTAGGTTTGCCCGTCAAACTGATACCTCACGTCCATGTCACTGAGCCACAGTTGGATCGTTCCGGGCATATCGTCATATTCCTCCGTGGTGAAATAGTCGATCTGGCACATGGTCACAAACGCCACCGGCAGGTCGTCCCCGAATTGGTTCGTGCCGCCGATCTCCTGCCAGCACAGCACCGGACACTCGTCCTCCGGGGCCGCCAGAATGTGATAAACCGGTACTGCACTAAGCGCCACCAGCTTGTCCTTGAATTCCTGTGCCGTCATTGCGTCACCGCCTTATATGTCTGTTTGCTGATTTCCAGCGTCACGTCCAGGCTTTCCGGGGTTGTCATCGTGTTCCGGGCCGTCTTCTGCACCCGGTATTGTCGGTCGTCCCCCGAAATGGTCACAATATCTCCCGCCGGTTCGATTCCGCTCACCCTTGGAATCCGGATTACCTTTGATATTTTGCTGTCCGCTTGCATTGCAGCATAATATCTCACGTCTCCGATTTTCTTTTCCGTAAACGGCACCGACAGGAACTCCTCCATGGTGTACTTGGGCAGATTCCCCTTTCCTGCATCATTTTTCACGTGGTGGAACGTTGCAAGGCCGTCCGTAAACGTCTGCGGGGCTAATGGAGTTTCGATGTTCCGCATCATTTACTCCTCCATTTCCGCCCCGTTTACGCCGTACAGGTTACGGAGCCGCATCAAATCCCGCTGATAGTTGACCTCAAACATTTCCGTCGCGTCGCTTCTGACGTATCGGAGATAATCAAACAGCAGCGCTTGCGGGGTTCCGGGCACGTCAAAATTGAGCGTTGTTCCGGCGTATTCCTCCAACAGTACCTTCCCACGTTCTAGGCCGCCCTCCAGCTTTCGCCGGAGGGTCTTGTCCTCCCATGTGATCTGGAGATAATCCAGCGCATCGTCAATCAGTGCCATGCGCTATCCCTCCGATCAGGTTGCGCTCTCTACCTTGTAGGTGAGGGGTTTCAGGGCGGAAATGTCCAGCACCTCAAAGCTGGTGTTATCCTTGGGTCTGCCGTTGCCCAACAGCTTAATCTTGTACACCCGGTTGTCTTCGAGGAACTGCACAGAGTCGTCATAGGTGATAACGCCCTTTTTGCTGCCCGCTCCCAGAAGACCGATATACTGCTTGCCCAGGCCTACAACAGCCTTGCCAGCGGGGCAACCCTCGCTCTGGATAATCTGGGTCTGATAGGGCAGCACGTTGTTGACATAGCCGCCGTTGGGGGTCATGTAGGTGGTGGCAGGCATGATCTTGGTAAAGTAATCCGCAGGATTGCAGACCAAAATCAGGCCGGACACGACACGGTTTCTGCCGGTGGGGGTCTTAGCCAGCTTGGCGAGGATCGCGCCGTAAGTGCTTGCGTCCAGCGCAGTCACCTTGGTTGCAGTCTTCTGCGGGTAGGTGGTCAGGCCGCTTTCGCCGTCCGTGGTGCCGGAATCGAGATTGCGCATCATGCCGACAGGGCAAGCGGAGCCGTCAGCATTGCCGGGGCCGTCCACGATCGCAACCTCCATTGCGGTACCGGCTGCCTCGGTGAGGATCGCACGGACGTACCGGTCAAGCCAGTTGGGACCCAGTGCCAGGTAATCCTGGGAGATTGCCATGTATGCGCTCAGTTTGCAGGTGGTCACGGAGATCTTGCCGAATGCGCCGGACAGCTCCTTGGTGATCTCGCTTGCAATCGCGCCCCAGGTGGCAGTCTGTACGCCCTGCTTGTTGTAGATCCAGCTGGTCATATAGCTGGAGTTGACAAAATCAATCGCATCCAGCAGAGGGAAGCTGGACTTTACGTCCTGCATCACCTGGTCGATGATAGTCTCAGGCATTGCCACGGCGATATCGGTCAGTGCAGACTGCACCTTGGTCTTGCTTGCGCTCATGGCCTCCGCAACAGCCTTGTAATAGGCGGTTTCCTCGCCGGTCAGCTGCCGTACACCACGTGCCGCCAGTACCTCGGTGTTGCATCTCTGCACATTGCTGAGGCTCTTTGCCTCCTCCAGCATGGCGGCGCATACGTTCTCGCTGTACTCTTCCAGGCAGGCTACCATTTTCTCCTCGCTGCCCTCCTGCATGGCGGTAGAATAGGCGCTCCGAAATTCCAGCTTGCTCTCGTCCATGGTTTTGATCTTTTTGATGCTCATGTTTGGTTCGCTCCTTTACAAAAAGTTTTTGAAATATTTTTGGAATGCCGTTTTTGGTGGTTCCGGCTGCTTTCGCATGGGTTCCGGATAGTTCCGCAGTGCGTTTTTTACGTGCTGGAACACGGAGGAATAGGCCTCGTCCTCGTTTTCTTCCTCCGTCTCCGTTTCGGTTGCAAATCCCCACTGCATCGCCTCTTCCGGCGTGATCCACGTTTCCGCATCCAGCAGCTTTTCTAGGGTTTCATCGTCGATCTTTACGCTGTCCCGGTAGATATTCGCCGCTGTTTTGCTGATTTTGTCCAAATCCTCTGCGGTTTTCCGCAGTTCCTTGGCGTTGCCCTCGGTGTATGTCCAGGCATTGTGGATCATCAGGAGGCTTGCTCTCCGCATCACCCGCTTTTCGCCTGCCATAAATACCAGGCTTGCCGCGCTTGCGCAAAATCCCTCTGCAATCGTGGTCACTTTGATACCGCAATTTTTGAGCAGATTGTACATGGCGATTCCTCCGGAAGTTGCCCCGCCGTAAGAGTTGATATGGCACACCAGCTCCGTTGCCCCGCACTGGTCGATTTTCTCTTTCAGCGTGATCGGGCTTTCGCCGCCGTTGTACGTCCACCGTCCCTCTTGGATGTCCCCCAGAATGTACAGGTGAGCCGCGTCTCCCTCCGATTCCGGTTTTACAAACTGATAAGGTGTCATTCGTCTTCACCTCCCTCCGGTTCTTTCTGCGATTCCTGCGGCGCTCCTGCTTCCTGCCCCGGGTTTTCCAGCAGTCCGTAGTTTTTGGTGATATAGTGCTTCTGCGCTTCCGGAGTGCCAAGCAAAGGCTCTCCCCGCAGGTCTCGTAATTCATCAACGCTGCACTGTCCGCAGCTGGTCATACGCTCACAAAATGTGGGCAGGTTTTCCACGTTGGCAATCTGGATCGGCAACGGATCGATAAACAGCCGGGAGCCTTTGGTAAACTCCCGCTCCCCCAGACGTTTTGCGTTGTATTCCTGCTCAAACGCCTGCGCAATGGGCTTAATGCCAAACATCACAAGGTCTGTCCTTGCATTTTGCGTGTTTTCCACGCTCCCCTTCATCAACGCCACCGGCACTCGTAGTGCCAGCCCCAGCCGCTCTGCAAACTCATCCGTCATGTTGGCAATGTCGTTCATTTCGCTGGTGTTCCGCGCCGAGGTGGCAATCGGTGTATAGGTGTACCCGGTATTCAGGGTTAAAACGCCGTTCTGACTGTTGAAGAACGTCTTAAACTGCGCTTGCAAACGGTTCATCAGTGCTGTGCGCTGTTCTTGTGTGCCGGATTCCAGCCCCTGCACGTTGAGCACACCCTTTGCGCCACTTTGCCGCTTATATCCTCCATATGCTGTGCCGATCATTGCCTCATACTCATCGCCGACACTGCTCAGGAGGGGCCATAGCCCTGTCCAGTCCATTTTGACGTGCATCACGTCTTGCGCATCAAACTTAAATGTCCGGGTGTCATCGTCCACACTTACATCTCTGTAGATGTCACTTTGTGTCCCCCGGTGCTCCACATTCCAACTGTCTGCAACATACAGGTCTTTCCCGTTTGGCGAGAACACGACCGCCTCATTCTGCATTGCCAGATAATACACCAGCTTTGCGCAAAACTCCGCTTTGCTCTGATTGGCGTTCGGTCGGTTGTTCAGACGGAAATACTCCGCGCCTTTTTCCTCCTTGCCACGCTGGATGGTTCGCCACCGGCACATACTCAGTCCTGATGCTAGGTATCCAGCCGCACTCGCCATCATTAGCATTTTCAGGTTTAACACATTTTCTGCGTTTTCCTTCGTTCCTGCGTCTCGCTCAATCTGGTAGTCTCCGGTGCTCTTGCCGGTCAGCCAGTTCACAAAATTTTGAAAAGCGCCCATTGGATCACCTCCTAGAATGTAAACAGCCCCAGACCCATAGTCTCGTTGGCTTGCTCCAGTTCCAGCCGCTCCAGCATCGTCACCGCCGCCACTGCCGCCATGAATCCGTCTGTTTTTCTTGTTTTTGGCTCGATTTTGCCGAATGTGATGTTTCCCCGGGTGTCGAGTAGCTGTTTGGTATTGTTGATATACCACCGCATGAGCGCATCATCGCCAAACGCCACTTGTTGCCGGTTTAGCTTCGCGATGAGTTTTGGGGCGATTTGCATAATGTCCCGTCCCTTGACCTGTTGGATATTACCGTCCTTGCCTGGGACGAATCCCACGCCCTCCAGTGCCTTTTTGACGATGCCAAAACGGTAGTCATCAATCGCTACACCAATCACTCGTTTTTCTGCCATTTGCTCTGCCAGCCATTGTGCCGGAAGCTCCGGTGGAATCTCCACGTCCTCCACCCAGGTAATCAGCCCCCGCTCCACCGCATCCTGAACCGGGAACTTGATCCGGCTCAGGTCTTTGCACTGGGAACATACCCAACTATGTTGCCGCCATACCCACTCGTCCCCAGCCAGTCCGAATAGCACCGCCGAAATAAAGTCTGTAGTCCGAGCAAAGTCCATCCCCGCCACCCACACCGTAGGCTCCTTTTTAGGCTCACGGCTACAGGCCACGATGTTTTCCCATGCCGTGACTTCCGTTTCCATGCTGCCCTGTGGGATGTTCATTCGCTTGGTCATAAATGCGGCATTGCCGATGTTGTCCATCTTGTAGTCCGCATACTCCCGCCGCAGTTCGTCCAGCAAGTTCGGGAAGTACCGCAGGCTTGGATTTGCTTTGTACCAGTTCCGTTCGTTCGCAACCTCTTCTTTGCTGTCGAGTTTGCAGATAAACGGTAATAGCCCATTGTCCGGGATTGTTCCCTGTAATATCTGCTTGCTCCTTGCCAGCATATGATCGAGTGGGCCGTCTCTCACATCGCCGTCCGTTGTGATAATCGTGCTCCGTGGGAACTCCTTCTTGCCCAGGCCGGTCTTTGCTACCCGCACCACGTCATAGTTTTCGTAGGCGTGGTACTCGTCAAAATCTACCTTGCCCGGTCTGCCGCCGTCCTTGGTTTTTGCATTGGACGTTCGGAAACGGAGCTGTGATCCGGTTTGCTTGGATGTGATGACCTCCAGATTCCACTTAAAAAATTTCTGGAGTTTCCGCTCGTTCCGCTCCATGACGTTGTAAACGTCCGTAAATGACGTTTTCGCCTGGTCCTCAGAGTTTGCGAAAATATCTATGTGATAATCCTTTACGCCATTTACTGGTGTAAGTAGTGCAAAGTCCTCAAAACTCAAATATCCGTTCTTGCCGCCGCCACGCCCCATGTACAAAAACGCCTCCGGGAACCGCAGCAAACCGTCCTCCCGATATACGCAGTTGTGCAGCGTAAACATACACACTTCCCACGGGAACAGACGGTATGGAAAATACTTTTGCAGTGCCAAATATTTTTCAAGTTGTTCATAATCAATTCGGATTTTTTCGTTTTGGAAGGTCTTTTTTACAAATTTTGCGAATAATTTTTGTTCTTTGCACACCGGGTATTCCCGGTCATGCTCTATCATGTCGAGATATGTTGTAATTCCCGGACAGTCAATTCTCACAGCTCATCATCGTCCGGATTTGTGTATCCCTTCACGGTGATCTCCAAATTGTCTAATGCGTCCTGCATCGCTTTCGCAAATGTTACAATATCTCGACTTGCAGTGTTGTCCTTTTCATACAGTTTGCCGGAACTGGATGTCGTGAAATAGCTCCGCCCCCGCTCCCGGAGGCTTTTATTTGCCTCCTGAAACGCATCCCACAGCGCCATAAACTGCGCAATACGGTCTTCGAACACTGGCCCGCCCAAACCTTTGGCCTGCAACTGTTCCCTGATTTCCGCTTCTATTTTTTCTCTGCGTCTGGAGGTCTCTGTGATGCCCATCAGGTTCATGATTTTCGTCATGTTCGCAACTTCTTGCGATATCCCGATCATGCCGTTTTCCGCAAGGTCTTCTGTGTCCATTTCTGCATACTCATTGCGCCACTTTCCTAGCCGGTCTCTTGCGTCCAAATACTGCTCTACTAGGTCTTTGTTGACCGCATCGCAGCTCCCATTTTCCTTCAGCCGTTCCAGTAACACCTTTTTCACAGCCGCCCTTGTCGGTTTTCCTGCCGCCATCTTCCCTTGCCTCCTTTTTTGCCATTTTATCCCTGTTCGCTGCAATTTTTCTTTTTGCACGCGCACGCAC
>CAVAXR010000019.1:0-15880 GCA_963592375.1 Oribacterium sp.
GTATATCAGCTGTGTGCCGATTGAGCCGGGGCTGACGAATATAATGAAGGCGGCCAAGGGGCAGAGAATCGTCGGCCTGAATACGGAAAATCAGGAGAAGCATGAAGGACTGGTGCGGTTTGATATTGTATTTTATGTGCGGACGAGGAATGGTCTTTCGCAGATTATCCTGAATGTCGAGGCTCAGAAGGACGAACCGAAGGGATACAGCATCCTGAATCGGGCTATTTTCTATGTGAGCCGCTTGATTTCATCTCAGAAGGAACGGGATTTTGAAAACACCAGATATGATGATATCAAGCAGGTTTACAGCATCTGGATCTGCATGAACATGAAGGAAAACTGCCTGAGTCGTATACGTTTTGTACAGGATGATATAATCGGTGCGCATCAGTGGACGGGAAGACTCGATCTGATGAACATCGTAATGCTGGGGCTTTCGAAGGAACTGCCGGAGTACGATGAGACTTATGAGCTGCATCGGCTGCTGGGAGCGCTGCTGTCAATGGAGCTTGCAGAAAAAGAAAAACTGAGTATCATTGAAAATGAATATGGCATACCGGTCAGGGATGATTTGAGAAAGGACGTGGATAGTATGTGTAATCTTGGTCAGGGTGTCCTGGAAATGGGATATGCAAAAGGTCAGGCAGCGGGCTACGCAGATGGTAAAGCGAGAGGCCATGCAGAAGGTCGTGCAGAAGGCGAACTGCAGAAGGCACGTGAGACAGCATATCGTCTGCTGCGGCGGGGCAGCAGGATTCAGGATATAGCAGATATCTTGGACGTTTCCGTGCAGCAGGTCGAAGAGTGGCTTACGGAAACGCCGGCGAGGGCATAGAATGCATCAGGGCTACCGATGGCACTTCCTTTTTGTGTCTGCCTTGACGCTATGAGCTGAATTTAGTATATTTGAATGGTGAAAATGTGCGCGGGCTTGGGGCGTGCAACGGCCTTTTTGGTCAGTTTGCACAAGAAAAAACAAAAACCCGCTGATGAAAGGAAGGAATCATCATGTATCAGGACGAATATGAGAGATGGCTGAATGCGGATCTGATCGACTTTGATCTGAACAAGGAGCTGAGAGAGATTCAGGGGGACGATGCTGCGATCAAGGAGCGCTTTGCGGTGGCACTGCAGTTTGGAACAGCGGGTCTCAGAGGAACACTGGGTGCCGGTACAAACCGTATGAATATCTGGGTTGTACGGCAGGCAACGCAGGGTGTGGCAGACTGGGTGAAGACACAGGGCGGCACACAGACTGTGGCCATCAGCTATGATTCCAGACTGAAGGGCTGGAACTTTGCCAGAGAGGCAGCCGGCGTACTGGCGGCCAACGGCATTAACGTCCGCATCTATGATGAGCTGATGCCGGTGCCGGCGCTGTCCTTTGCAACGCGGTATTATCACTGCAATGCTGGCATCATGGTGACGGCCTCCCACAATCCGGCAAAGTACAACGGCTACAAGGCCTATGGCCCGGACGGCTGCCAGATGACGGACGATGCCGCTGCTGTGGTATATGATTCCATCCAGAAGACAGATGTGCTGACCGGTGCAAAGTATATGAGCTTTGCCGAGGGCGTGGAGAAGGGATTGATCAAGTTTGTCGGAGATGACTGCAAGGAAGCACTCTATGAGGCCATTGAGTCCCATCAGGTGCGTCCGGGTCTCTGCAAGACGGCAGGACTGAAGCTGGTGTACTCACCGCTGAACGGCACCGGACTCGTACCCGTTACTCGCGTGCTGAAGGATATGGGCATCACCGACATTACCATCGTGCCGGAGCAGGAGTATCCGAACGGCTACTTCACCACCTGCTCCTATCCGAATCCGGAGATCTATGCAGCGCTGGAGAAGGGACTTGAGCTGGCAAAGGAGGTCGGTGCGGATCTGATGCTGGCAACCGATCCGGATGCAGACCGTGTCGGCATTGCCATGAAGTGTCCGGACGGCTCCTACGAGCTGGTATCCGGCAATGAAATGGGCGTGCTGCTGCTGGATTACATCGCAGCGGGCCGCATCGAGAAGGGCAGCATGCCGAAGAATCCGGTGGCTGTGAAATCCATCGTTTCCACACCGCTGGCTGATAAGGTGGCTGAGCATTACGGCGTAGAGCTGCGGCACACCCTGACCGGCTTCAAGTGGATCGGCGACCAGATCGCGCAGCTGGAGGCAGACGGTGAGGTGGAGCGCTTTATCTTCGGCTTCGAAGAGAGCTATGGCTACCTGGCTGGCCCGTATGTACGGGATAAGGATGCGGTGATCGGTTCCATGCTGATCTGTGAGATGGCAGCTTACTATCGGTCCATCGGCTCTTCCATCAAGGAGAGACTGGAGCAGATCTACAAGGAGTACGGAAGATACCTGAACAAGGTGGATTCCTTCGAGTTCCCGGGTCTGTCCGGCATGGAGAAGATGGCGGGCATCATGGACAGCCTCCGGAAGGAGCCGCCGAAGGAGTTTGCCGGCAAGAAGATTGTGAAGGCCACGGATTACACCAAGCCGGAGGAGACAGGTCTTCCGAAGGCAAATGTGCTGATCTATGATCTTGAGGACGGTGCGACCGTTGTGGTTCGTCCTTCCGGAACAGAGCCGAAGATCAAGGCTTACTACACGACCCTCGGAAAGGATCTGGCAGAGGCAGAGGCTGAGAAGGAACAGCTGGCAGCTGCACTGGCCCCGCTGTTTGCCTGACCAATCACGGGGTGCGCGCAAGCTTGGCTTGCGGGCCCCGTGATTGGTAAGTGGAATCCGAAGAGACACAGGGGTGCGCGCAAGCTTGGCTTGCGGGCCCCGTGAGTGGTAAGCGGAATCCGAAGAGACACAGGGGTGCGCGCAAGCTTGGCTTGCGGGCCCCGTGAGTGGTAAGCGGAATCCGAAGAGAATTGACAAAATGATTGGACTGCCGACGGGGACATAGAAGCCTCCGCCGGCAGTTTTTAACCCATGGGAGCCGCTGGGATGATGACGAGGATCTGTCCGGCAGAAATGGGGATATGTGCGGAAAAGGAGAATGCGTTTGAGAACAGTCGAGGGCTACAGTCTGCTGCAATGGACGATCTTTTTTATGAGCTACTGCATACTGGGGTGGGGTTTTGAATCGATATATACCAGTCTCAAAACCGGACGGCTTCTGAACCGGGGCTTCTGTCACGGCCCGTGGCTTCCGATTTACGGCACCGGTGCCACACTGCTGGTGCTGCTGGCCTGGCCCTTCCGGGAAAAGCTGTGGCTCGTGTTTCTCATCGGGCTGTTCGGCGGCTCTCTGCTGGAGCTGGTCACCGGTGCTGCGATGTTCCGTATCTTCAAAATGAAGTGGTGGGACTATTCGGAGCAGCCCTGCAACTTTCACGGCTATACCTGTCTGGGGGCCTCCCTCGCCTGGGGAATGCTGGCAGTGCTGATCATTCGCTTTGTGCAGCCGCGGGTCGCGGCGGTTTCGGAAAACTGGACCTATATGGAATTTGTAGTGATCAACACCATACTGTATACACTTTTTGTGGAGGACGTGGTGCTGTCGATTCTGGGTGCTCTGGATCTGAAGCGTCGTCTGCAGCAGCTGGCGGAGAATTCCGAGGAGATCGAACGGCTGCGGCTGTCCATTCAGGAGGCGCGGGAGCGGCTGAATGAAGCACGGCAGGAGATGGATGCCAATGTGGAAAGTCTCCGGGAAATCCGGAAAACAGAGGGAAATGCTGCCGCCGCGAAGCTTGTGGCGGAGGGCACGGTGCAGGCAACCCGCGCAGCGGCTGCGGCAACGGTAGAAAAGGCCAGGGCGGTGACAGAGGGACCCGTCGAAACGGTGAAGATTCTGGCGGAGAACTCTGCATCCACGGCGAAGGCAACCTTAAGCAGGCTGTCAAAGGAACGGCAGGAAAGACTGTGGGAAGAAAAGGAACGCCTCGAGGAGCGTCTGGCCTATCTCGAGGATGGCAGTACGCCGGAGCATGGCAGAATGAGCTGGTGGTCGAAGTCGATGATCCGGAACAATCCGAGCTTCCGGGCGGAGGATCATCAGGGCGAGCTTCTGAAGCGGGCGGCGCTGCTCAGGAAGAAAAAAGGGGACATGTCTGCGAAGCGGGCGCATCGGGAATGAAGAGTGCTGCATCAGGCACGGGTCTTCGCAATCTGACATGTGCCCGAAGCTGCACTATGCGAAAGAACAGAAAAAACGACCCCGGCGGGAGCATCCGTCGGGGTCGTTCTGCGTATGAAGAAGCGGTTTTATTATTCGTATTATGCCCGCTCCCGGTATGACGCATACAATTTCTCGAAGGCCGGAATGGAACGGGCAATCATGTCATGGTCCACACAGTAGGAGAGACGAACATAGCCCGGGCAGCCGAAGCCGGTGGCGGAAACAATCAGCAGATCATAGGCCTTGGCGCGTTCACAGAAGGCATCGGCATCCGTCTCCGGTGCTTTCACGAAGAGATAGAAGGCGCCGTCCGGCTTCACACATTCGTAGCCGATGCGGGTAAGCTCTCCGTAAAGAAGATCACGATTCCGGCGGTATTCCGCGATGTCACCGGTCTGTCCGATGCAGTAGGGAATGATCTTCTGCATCAGGCTGGGGGCACAGACATAGCCGAGGGCGCGGCCGGCACCGCAGACGGCGTAGTATACGTTCCGGCTGTCCGTGACCTCGTCCGGTACCAGTACATAGCCGATACGCTCGCCGGGAAGAGACAGGGATTTGCTGAAGGAGTAGCAGACGATGGTGTCGGCATAGAGCTTCGTCACATAGGGCGGCAGGCTGTCACCGTAGACAATCTCCCGGTAGGGCTCATCGGTGATGAGGTAAATCGGATGTCCGTACTCAGCGGATTTCTCGGTGAGAAGGGCAGCCAGCTTCTTCAGGGTCTCCTCGGTATAGACTGCACCGGAGGGGTTGTTGGGCGAGTTCACCACAATGCCTCTGGTATGCGGATTCAGCAGCTGTGTGAGAGCCTCAAAGTTGATCTGGAAATCCTGCAGATCAGCCGGTACCGTGACAGGCTTTGCGCCCATGCTCTGAATGAAAACGGTGTACTCCGGGAAGAAGGGCGCGATGGTGAGGAATTCATCCTCCGCTGACTGTGTCAGTGCGCGGAAGGTAATGGTAAGGGAGGCTGCCGCACCGCAGGTCATGTAAATGTTGTCGGCCCGGAATGCCGTGCCGTAGGTCCGGTTCAGATACGCCGCAATGGATTGACGGGTCTCCTGGTCGCCCTGGGCGGAGGTATAGCCGTGGACGGCTACAGACGGCTGCTCCGTCAGCACCCTGCGGATGGCGTCATTGACAGCGGCCGGCGCCGGAACAGAGGGATTTCCCAGGGAAAAATCGTAAACATTTTCGGGGCCGATCTCAGCGGCTCTTTTTTTTCCGTATTCGAACAGCTCACGAATGGCAGAGCGTTTGCTGCCCAGTGCATACATTTCTTCAGAAACGAACATAAGTGAATTCTCCTTTGTCAGCTGTAATTGATCAGCATCGTCTGAACAGGCAGGAAACCGATCGACGTGATGAGGCAATTGCAGGTATTTGTAAGAGTATAGCACCATGGCAGAGAAATGTCGCATTGAAGTGATGAAGTTTGGAAACAAAGTTTGGAAGGAAATGAAAGAGGCGCCTGCAGATTCAACCTGCGGGCGCCCGTTCAGTCTGTTTTATGGAATGAGTCTCAGGAAGGGGGAAATAGACTCTGTTCGTTAAAGGAAGGGGGCTCCAGAGCTCTTTTGGAACTCTGGAGTATGAGTATGAAAAGCTTTTTGTTACATCTCTGTAACTGTCCTTAATATACCGGAAGATTGTGACCGAAGTATGTCTCGACTCTAAAAGAATTCTAAACTCTATAAACAGAGTTTAAAGAAATTCTTGCGAAAAATGCCCGGAAAGATTTGCGGGGAATGCCCTTTAAAAACGGCCGCAGTTTCGATATACTAAATAAATGCTGATGAAATCAGCATCTCCCTAAGATGAGAAGTTCAAAAATCGGAGGAATTCATGTTTTCATTCATCTCAAATGATATCGGAATCGATCTGGGAACATCCAGTATCTTGATATATATTAAAGGAAGAGGCGTTGTCCTGAAGGAGCCGTCTGTGGTGGCGGTGAACCGGGAAAACAACAAGATTCTGGCATACGGCGAGGATGCCAGGCTGATGCTCGGGCGGACACCGGAGAATATTATGGCGGTGCGTCCGCTGCGGCAGGGCGTGATTTCGGACTATACCCTGACCGAGAAAATGCTGAAGTATTTCATTAACAAGGCGGTGGGCAAGCGGACGCTTCGGAAGCCGCGCATATCCATCTGCATACCTTCCGGCGCCACCGAGGTGGAGAAGAAGGCCGTGGAGGATGCGGCTTACCACGCCGGCGCCCGGGAGGTTGTCATTATCGAGGAGCCTGTGGCGGCGGCCATCGGCGCCGGCATTGACATCGGAAAGCCCCAGGGCAATATGATCGTTGACATCGGCGGCGGTACCTCGGACATTGCCGTGATCGCACTGGACGGACCGGTGGTGTCCGAGTCTGTGAAGGTGGCCGGTGATGACTTTGATGAGGCCATTCTCCGCTATATGCGGAAAAAGCATAATCTGCTGATCGGTGAGCGTACCGCTGAAGACATTAAGATCAATATCGGCGGCGCCAGCAAGCGGCCGGAGAACGTCACCATGGAGGTGCGCGGGCGAAATCTGGTGACCGCACTGCCGAAGACGGTGGTGGTGAGCTCGGATGAGATCATGGATGCACTTTCGGAGCCGACAGCCATGATCGTGAATGCGGTGCACAATGTGCTGGAGAAGACACCGCCGGAGCTGGCAGCGGACATTTACGAGCGCGGGATCGTCATGACCGGCGGCGGTGCGCTGCTTTACGGGCTGGATAAGCTCCTGCAGGAGAAGACCGGCATCAATGTCGTGCTGGCAGAGGACCCGCTGACGGCTGTGGCCATCGGTACGGGCCGCTTCATCGATTTTGCCGGCGGAGAGGACGAGGACCTGTAATTCGTGGAGCAGTTCGAGGGCTATATTGATCATATTATCTTTCGAAGCGAGAAGACGGACTATGCGGTCATGGCCGGCATCATGGAGGGAAAGGAGTATACCCTCGTGGGGACCGTGCCGGGGATCGAGGCCGGAGAGAATATCCGGGCGCAGGGGCATGAAACGACCCATCAGATCTACGGCAGCCAGTTTGTGATCGAAAGCTATCAGACGATCGTGCCGGAAACGGCGGAAGCCATCGAGAGATATCTGGGCTCCGGTGCCATTAAGGGCATCGGGGCTGCTTTGGCTTCGCGGATATTAAAGCGCTTCGGCAATGACACCATGCGGATCATCGAGGAGGAGCCGGAGCGGCTCGCGGAGGTGAAGGGCATTTCCGACCGGAAGGCCATTGAAATTGCGGCCTCTGTCAGTGCGAAGCGGAACATGCAGGAGGCGGTGATGTTCCTGCAGCAATACGGAATTTCCGTGAAGCTGGCGGGAAGGATCTTTCAGCAGTACGGAAATGAGCTCTACGACATTGTCCGGCAGAATCCCTACCGCATGGCCGAAGACATTGACGGCATCGGCTTTCAGAAATGTGATGAGATCGCGCGGCGGGCGGGCATCGGACAGGACTCGGACTTCCGCGTGGAATCCGGTATACAGTATGCGCTGCTGCAGGCGGAGGGGCAGGGGCACTGCTATCTGCCGCTTCCGGAGCTTTCGGCGGCCGTGAATGCGCTGCTGGGACTGGAGCTTTCGGATATCCGGCACTATCTCATGGATCTGCAGATGAGCGGGAAGGTCGTGGTGAAGTCGGACAGGCGGACGGAAACAGCACCGGCCGGCACGGTCTTTGCGCCGGCGTCGCTGACTGCGGTTTCTGAACAGACCGACGGGCTTCCTTCGTCAGAAAAGGTTTACCGGCAGCAGCTCTACTATACGGAGCTGCAGGTGGCTGCAAAGCTTAACAGTCTGAATATTATTTCGGAAAATGCTGACGAGGATCGGCTGGAGGCGAAGATCGACGAGATTACCCGGGAGGAGGGAATCGAGCTGGATATTCTGCAGCGGCAGGCGGTGTCCTATGCTCTGAACTCCGGCCTTCTGGTGATTACCGGCGGCCCCGGCACCGGTAAGACCACCACCATTAACACCATGATCCGTCTCTTTATGGAGGAGGACAAGACGATTCTGCTGGCGGCCCCTACCGGACGCGCGGCGAAGCGTATGTCGGAGGCTACGGGCTTCGAGGCGAAGACCATTCACCGCCTGCTGGAGTACCAGGGACGGCCGGAAGCGGACGAAAAGGGTGTGCAGTCCGAGAAAACCCGGGGACATTTCGAGCGGAACGAGAACAATCCGCTGGAGTGTGACGTGATCATCATTGATGAGATGAGTATGGTTGACATTTTCCTGATGAACTCGCTTCTGAAGGCGGTACCGGAGGGAACCCGGCTCATTCTGGTGGGCGATGCAAATCAGCTGCCCTCCGTGGGTGCGGGAAATGTGCTGCGGGATATCATCAGCGCGGAAACCATCCGCACAATTCGGCTCACCCACATTTTCCGGCAGGCGGCGGAGTCGGACATTGTGGTGAATGCCCACCGCATCAACGAGGGACAGGAAATTCAGCTGGGCAAGCCCTCGAAGGACTTCCTGTTTATCCGAAGCAGTACGCCGGAGAAGATCCTCGCGTCGGTAACGGCGCTGCTGACGGACAAGCTGCCCCGCTATCTCAATACCGATTCCTTCTCGCTGCAGGTGATGACGCCGCAGCGAAAGGGGGCGCTGGGGGTGGAGCGCTTAAATGTCTTCCTGCAGGAAAAGCTGAACCCGCCGGCCCAGGGGAAGCCCGAGCGAGAGATCAACGGCACCATCTTCCGTCTGCACGACAAGGTGATGCAGATCCGGAACGATTATAATCTCGTCTGGGAGATCCGGGGCCGCTTCGGCATGGCCATCGAAAAGGGCGAGGGTGTCTTCAACGGCGACATCGGCATCATTACAGAGCTGAATCGCGTGGCGGAGACGCTGACCGTGCAGTATGATGACCGCTTCGTGGAGTACAGGTTCAGCGAGTGCGACAATCTGGAGCTCGCGTATGCGATCACGATCCATAAGTCCCAGGGCTCTGAGTATCCCGGCGTCATCATTCCGATGTACCAGGGACCGCAGATGCTGATGAACCGGAACCTCCTCTATACGGCGGTGACCCGGGCGCGCGCCTGTGTGTGTCTGGTGGGAAGCCCGCAGGTTTTCGAAACGATGCTGCACAATGAATCGGAGGCGAAGCGATATTCGTCTCTCAGCGAACGGATACGGGAGGTAGGCGATGGAAGGATCTGAGCCGCACAGAAGTCTTCGGGAGGAAATGCTTTCGGCACTGTTTCCGCGGCGCTGCCCGGTCTGTGACGGCATTCCGGCGCCGAGAGGGGAGAAGATCTGCCCCGACTGCCGACGAAAGCTGCAGTTCATTACCGAACCGGTATGCAAATGCTGCGGGCGCGAGATCCGGGAGCAGGAGGGCGAGCTCTGCCAGAACTGCCTTCGGCACAAATTCAGCTTCGACTACGGCATTGCACTGATGAACTACACCGATGAAGCGGCCCGTTCCATGGCAGCGGTCAAGTACAAGGGCCGGCGGGAGTATCTTGAGTACTACGCGGAGGAGGTAGCAGAGCGCTGCGGTGCGCGCCTCAGGGAAATGCAGGCAGACGCCCTGGTGCCGGTGCCGGTGCATCCGGAGAGGCTTCGAAAGCGCGGCTATAATCAGGCGGCAGTACTCGCAGAGGAGCTGTCGAAGCGTATCGGCATCCCGGTCTATGAGCCGCTGTTCCGCGAGAAGAACACCAGGGCGCTGAAGGAGCTGAATGCCAGCCAGCGCCGGAAAAATCTGCAGCAGGCCTTTCGCAGTGAGCCGCTGCCGCCGGATGTGAAGCGGCTTATTGTAATAGATGACATTTTTACGACCGGTGCCACCATGGAGGCCTGCACCCGGGCCCTTCTCGGTGCCGGCGCCGAGAAGGTTTTCAGCTTTTGCCTGTGCATGCGGAGTGAAAACTAAGGAAATGCTGCTTTAATCAGTGCTTTTCCAAATCGACAATCATTTTCGCTTCGCAGACAGCCAACGCAAGCTGAAGCTTGTTTTCCAGCCCGGTTTTTTGCAGCATGTTGGTCACATGAAACTTGACGGTGGACATCTCAATGCCCATTTCTGATGCGATGCGCGGGTAAGAGAGTCCCCGCAGCAGGTAACGCAGCACCCTCAGCTCTGTTTTTGTGAATTCTGTGCTTTTCGCCATGCCGATCTGAACCAGTGGAGGGGCGTCCGGAAAAATGTGTTCGCCGGCGATCGTCTGCTGTACAATTTCCATCAGCCGGTTTTCTGAAGAATCCTTGTACCACAGACTGTCTGCTCCGGCTGATTTTGCATCTTCCAGAACAGCACTGTCAATCAGCGAGGTTACAACAATGATTTTTATTCTCGGGTGCATTTTTTTTATCTCACGCACAGCAGTCAGACCGTTTTCCCGGTGCTGCGTCTGCACATCCATCAAGACGAGGTCAACTGCGCTGGACCGGCAGATCTCAACTGCCTGTTTGGCTCCGGGAATGGATGCAACTATGCGGTGTCCGTCCTCCGCGTGAAAATAGCTTTCCAGCAGACTTCGAATCATGGGTTGATCTTCAACGATCATTACTTTCATACGATGTTATCTCCTCCTGCGGCAGACTGATCATGAGCTTGAAGAAGGGAAAGCTTTGAATCTCCATGCAGCCGCCTGCCTCCTCTATGCAATGCCGCAGCATGGAAAGCCCTCCTCCTTCGCGGATTTTTTCTTGCGGCGGTGTACCGTTGTTGGTCAGAATAAGCCTTGTGCATCCGCAGTTCTGATCCACGCACACATATAGCTCTGTGCCATTGGCGTGGCGGACGCAGTTTGCTGCACATTCAGTGGCTGCCAATATTACGAGTGCGCGCAGGTCCGGTGCATCGGGAATTTTTCCCTCTGTCAGCACGCGAACACCTATTTCACTAACCTTTATAACCGCTGTTTCCCATAAGTCAGACGCTGCACGCATCTGATTGGAGCGGTAAAGTACGGCGATGGATTGCTCCCACTGCGCCGCGCTTGCCTGAATTTCCTTAAGCTCGGCTTGTCGAAGCAGAATCCTGCGGGATACAAGGAGGCTGTGTCCGATGTCATCATGTACGCGCAGCTTCATTTGGAGAGTCTCTTCTTCACGGATAATCTCCGGCATCTGTTCGAAAAGTCTCCGCAGTCGGTCATTGGTTTTTGCAAGCTTATCGTTTTCCTCGTTGAGTTCGTTTTGCCGCTGCATAAGCTTTGTCACATCAGCTGCGGTGACCTGGGTATACCGGAGCCCCGCTTTTGCTGTAATCTGTTCCTGCGCAAAGCGCAGTGCCGTGCCGTCCGGGAAACGATAAATCAGAAGCTCCGGGTTTATGCAGGAAATGCCTGCAGGCGGCGATTTCAAGGCAGATTCCATCTCTGCAAGGGTCTGCACGCCGTTTTTTCGTAAAAGGCATGCGATGGCGAGCATTCGATGGTTGATGAGCCGTGCCACGCCGTTTATGTCAAAAATGCAGACCGCAATGGGAAGATTGTCAAAGCTCTCCTTGATTTTGTTCATGCGCCTCTCCTCCCATTTTCCTCGTTCTTTGCATGAAGTACTGCAGCCCGTCCTCATCCCGCATCCATTCCAACGCAGGGAATTGTTCTCTCAGCCTGCAAAGGGATTCTTTGCAGGAGACACAGAGATTGACCTCGATCCATTCTCTGACTTCGACGGAGATCAGCAGGGACCCTAATGATTCCAGCCCTGCCTCCACGACCGTTTCAAACAGGTCATAGATTTGCGTTGCCTGCTGTGAGGCGATCTGCGCCTCACCATCTACAAGCGCCCTGCACTCCACACCGTACAGGCTCAGGCTTTCCACGGATTCATTGAAGCACAGCCGCAGCTCCTGAGCGGAAATTGTGCCGCGCTGCGTACCGACAAATATCAGATTGTCCCTCCGCTTGAGATAGGTTCCGATAACGATGACCTGCCCAAGAAGGCTTCTGGCTCTGTCAGGGTCCGTTTCTGTCCTTATTTCATTCAGACGATCCCGCAGCATTTGAATCTGCCCTGATGTCTGCGTTTCCATCATGTCATACAGGCGATTTTGCTCTGACAGCTGCAGATATTTTTTGCGCTGCGCATTTTCTGCTTCCAGAACACTGCCCGTGTCGCGCAGCTCATCCTGCGCAAGCTTCAGCGCTTCACCCAGGCGGTTTAGTTCGGAAATGTCTTCCTTCCAAAACACCCAGCCTCTTCGCAGCGGATGTCGCTTCAGCAGTGTGTCGCGGTCAATGTAAACGGTGTCTGCCGTCATTTGCCGCAGCTTAGCTTGCGGCAGAGATTCACTCATGGCATTGGATTTTTTTTCGACGGAAAAGTCGGTATCTGTTATCTGAACCGGGATTGTGGTGATCTCGAGCATCTCCTCATAGCCGATATTTGACTGAATCAGGCCGCATTGGATACAGCCTTCAAACATGGCGGAAATCAGCAAACATTGCGTGACGGTCATGTCGCCCGCCAGTAAAAGCACCGCACGGACGCCGCTTATGTATGCTGCGGTATAGGCTAATGACAGAGCAAAGGGTATGAACGGAAGAACGAGAATTTTTTTACTGCGCGGAATCCGGCATTTTGTCAGCATCAGGGCAAGAGAAGCCAGCGCGCACAATGTTATCCATCCGAGAACGATGTAATAGCCTGCCTCATGTTTATAGTCAAGCTGTGTCATGACGCCGGACGGAAATGAGAAAACAAGCTGATGCAGGTCATTGGACAGGACAAGCAGCAGAAGAAAGCCGGTCGGCAAATAGAGCAGCTTTGCCTGCTGCGGCAGACGGTAATCCTCTGCTTTTCCGAGCGACATACTGATAAACAGCGCAGCGGTAGGGATAAACAGCATGGGGATATAGTAGAGATACCAGAGATAACGGTTGATAGCTATGCTGTCGATGGAATAGTTGACAACCTTAAACAGCAGCCACAGCGCCATCATTGCCGCAGTCGTCAGCAGATAGCGGCGTACCTGGGTCTGGATGATACGTACATGGATATAAATGCCCCATGCCGTCAGCATGGCAAAATGGATGACGTTGCGCAGCGGCGCAATGTATCCGGGAAGGATACCGTTGATGGTAAAACACCGGATGCACATGGCGAGCAGAAGGAGCATGGAGACGATCAGCAAAGCAAGCAAGCTTTTTCTATATGGCCTATTCACACCGCATCCTCCGTTCTGCCGCAGCTTTCTTTCATATGGTAGCATGCGGGCGTAAAGGTGACAATGTATTTTCTCTGCTGTAAAAAAATCGATTTTCGAAAAAAATGAGAAAACCTATCCAATCGGCGGGGGCATTTAGGAGGGCATACTGGTACAATACACTGGTGAGTAGGATCGACAGGACTGCGTTTTGAAACGTCCTGCAGGTATAGACGCACTTTAGAAAGGAGGCATCACATGCCATGTGTCATTGAGAAAATCCCACAGAGCCTGGAGGAATTTGAAAAGCTTGCCGAAGGCGTAAAGACACCGGAGAAGATTTGCGCACTATTCCTCTGTGCGGTTCATCTGTTCGACATGGATAAGCAGGGCGGCACGGCGGCAATGAATCTTCTGCGCGGCCCGCGTCCCATGACGCCGTATGACGTTCAGTTTTTACGCGACAGGTTAAGCGGGAAACCGTATCTTCCTCTGGCGTACTTTGATGGGGCAGCGCCGGAAAACGGCTACAAGCCGAGTGTGCCGTATATTTTGAATGTTAAAGAGGATCCGAGACCGCAGGATGTTGAACAGGGCTATCTCCGCGTGTTTTTGCAGACACCGGGTGCGGATTCGCCTCGCCCTATGAAGCTGCGGCAAAAGGGGTCAACCGGCGAGTGGTTCCTCTGGGAATACTCCAGTGTTCTCGTTGGCATACGCACTCCTGTAAGTGAAGACCCGTGGGCATGAGCTTATCAGTTTAAAGTGACGGAAAAGAAAAAAAGGGAACCGAAATGAAAAGAAAATTTTGCGGTGACCCGTTCGACGGCGGCGATCCGCAATGCGTGTAAAAAACGAACGCAGGAAAAAAACTTTCTGATTAAGGAGGAACAGTATCATGAAAAAGAAGTTAGCAGCAGTATGTATGTCACTCACGGTTATGGCAGGCCTTTGTGCCTGCGGAGGCGGAAGCGGCACAGGAAGTACCACGGCAGCGGCGACCACCGCGGCTGAAAATACTGCAGAAGAAACATCCGCTGAGGCCGGGGAAACCGCATCTGAGGAGACAGCGGAGGCAGCAGAGGACGAAGAGACCACGGCCGAGGCTGAGGAGACCGCAGCAGAGGAAGCTGCTGAAGAGGAAGCCGGAATTGAGGCGGGCGACAAGGGAGACGGCCCTGCTGATATTGATGCAAGCCTTGTTACATTTACAGTACCTGAGGGGTACAGCTATGAGGCTTATAATTACTATATCGATGATGCTGATCCTCTGTTTGGCGATCTGCAGTTCGATATCTATAAAACAGATTCTTCATCTACAATCGCACTCGTGCAGGTCGTTGCAACCACACAGTATTATGTACACAGCAAGGATGAAGCGATCCAGAAGGTGATAGAGCTTCAGAATCTTGACACCTATCAGGAAGGCAAGGCTGTCATCGGCGATGATGTCACATACGGAGATACCGCATACACGAGAATAGATGTGACGACAGAATGGTCCGACCAAACTTTCTACGTTGCTTATGCTGAAAACGGCAACAGCGGTGATGTAGGACTTGTTGTCAAATTTGTTGTAGACAACAAGATGATCGATTCTGAGGATCCGCTTATCAATGCCGTCCTCGACTCGCTGGCAATTGCCACAAAATAAATTCGGATAATCTCCGAGAAACACATAAGAAACTGCTTGACGGGCGGGGCTCTGCATGATACACTTGCGAAGTATTTGAGGGGCCTCAGCCCTATTTTTTATGCACTAATTTCGTAGTCATGCGAAGTTAAGAATCATTGGAGGTGGATAGCCGTGCGTACAAAGATTATATTAGCATGTACAGAATGTAAGCAGAGAAATTACTTCTTCACAAAAGAGAAGAAGACACATCCCGAGCGTATGGAAGTGAACAAGTACTGCAGATTCTGCAAGAAGCATACTCCGCACAAGGAGACAAAGTAATGAGCAGCGAAAAGACATCCGGTGTCCGCGGATTCATCCATGGGCTGAAGACGGAATATAAGAAGATTATCTTTCCGACAAAAGAGGATGTTGTGAAGCAGAGCATCGCTACCCTGGTAGTGAGCTTTCTGATCGGTGCGCTGATCGCAGTTCTTGATCTCATTATGAAGACGGGACTCGGATTTATTCTCAAGTAAAGGTGGAGCTCGATGTCAGAGACGAATTCTGAAGCACGCTGGTATGTAGCGCATACATACTCCGGCTATGAGAACAAGGTTAAGATGGATCTCGAGAAGACAATCGAAAATCGCGGCATTCAGGATCTGATCCTGGAGGTTACTGTTCCGATGCAGCCCGTGATTGAGATGAAAAACGGCGTCGAGAAGAAGTCTGACAAGAAGATGTTTCCGGGATATGTTCTGGTGAACATGGTCATGAATGACGATACATGGTATGTCGTGCGGAATACGCGCGGTGTGACCGGCTTTGTCGGACCCGGATCCAAGCCGGTTCCTCTTTCAGAAGAGGAGATCGCGGCTCTCGGCTACAGAGAGTCGGAGGTTCTGGTGGATTTCGAGATTGGCGATACTGTCAATGTCATTTCCGGCGCATGGAAGGACACTGTCGGCGTGATCACCGAAATCAACGATCAGAAGAAGAC
>CAVAXR010000020.1:0-15156 GCA_963592375.1 Oribacterium sp.
TCGCTATGTCAAACGGCCCGGCGGCCGCTGTCTTTCTTCTGTGCCCTACAGCCTTCCCAGCTGCTGCAGCAGTGCCTGCACACCCTGTTCTGTCGCAAGCTCCTCCGAAAAAGCCGAAGCCGAGCCGGTGCACAGTCCCATGTAAAAGGCATCCTCGTAGCTGCCGGTTTTGAAATAGCCGGCCAGGAAGCCTGCCACCATGGAATCACCGGCGCCCACTGAATTCACCAGTCTGCCCTTCGGCGGCTTGCTGGTATATACCTCACCGTTTTCCGTCACCAGCAGCGCTCCGTCTCCCGCCATGGAAACCAGGACGTTTTCTGCGCCCTGCTCCTGCAGCCTGCGGGCCAGCTCCACAACCTGCTCCTGAGACGTTATCTTCACACCGAAGATCTCCTCCAGCTCATGGTTATTGGGCTTAATCAGAAACGGATGATACTTCAGAACATTGACCAGCAGATCTCTCGTCGCATCCACCGCGATTTTCAGCTTCTTTCCCGACAGCCGTGCCATGATGTCGCTGTACATCGTCTCCGGCATGGAAGCCGGTATGCTGCCGGCAAGCACCAGCGTGTCTCCGTCCTGAAGAGCATCCAGCCGGCTGAACAGCTTTTTAATGTCTTCGTCGCGGATATACGGGCCCATGCCGTTGATCTCGGTCTCCTGATCAGAGCGCAGCTTCATATTGATGCGGGAAATGCCGTCCGCACAGCTGATGAAATCACTGACAATACCCATCTCCTCGATCCGGGCTTTGATCTCCCGGCCTGTAAATCCGGCCATAAAGCCCAGCGCCACAGAATCCAGTCCCAGATTTTTAAGGACGATCGATACATTAATGCCCTTGCCGCCCGGAAAAATGATCTCCTTACTGGTGCGGTTCGTCATGCCGCAGGTAAAGTGCTCCACATCCACTATGTAATCAAGGGACGGATTGAATGTAACCGTATAAATCATCTTTTCTCCTATTCTGCTTCGATCATGTTCTCACAGTCGGCATATTCCTCCGGCAGCCTGTCTGTAATCAGGCAGACATCCTCCGGTCCGGCAAAGGTGATCGCCGAAATATTCCCGAATTTGCTCGCATCGAGAAGCATGTATGCCTCCTTTGTGGACGCCATCGCCTTCTTTTTGATCATGGCTTCCTTCAGCTCCGGCGTGGTAAAGCCTGTTTTTTTGCTGAAGCCGTTGGCACCGAAAAAGCCCTTCGTAAAGTTGTACTTTTCCACCGAGACAATGGCTTCACCGCCCACGATCGCTTCTGTGACGGGCTTAAACTCACCGCCCAGCAGATAGGTGGTGTAGCCCCTGGCTGTCAGCTTTCTGGCGTGACTGACTGCATTGGTCACGAAGGTGACGCCGGAGCAGTCAATATAGTCGATCATCAGCTCCGTGGTGGTTCCCGCATCCATGTAAATGAAGTCATTATCCCGGATAAGGCCCGCTGCATATTTTGCAATCTTTCGCTTTTCTGCTGTATTCCGCTCCTGCCGGAGGCTGACCTCATCATCGGTCGTCGTGTACTCACTGCTCTCGTTGCTGATCGCACCGCCATGCACCTTGGTCAGCAGCCCCGCTGCATCCATGGCATTCAGATCCCTCCTGACTGTGGATTCCGAAGCGTCCAGCCGCTCCATCAGCTCCGTTGCCGTCACCGAGCCCTGCTCCGCCACCATCTGCAGTATGATTTTCTGTCTTTCCTTTGTAAGCATGTCCCTCCTCTCCATCAATGAGCCGGCTTCTTTTTCGTTCAAAAGCCGTCAGAACCGTTCATCTGATGTCCCTAATATAGTCTATTCTTCCGTCATTTTCAATCAAAAACAGCCAAAAACATTCACTAAAAAACAGCGAACGTTTTTGGCTATTTTGCATCATCAAACGGGCTGCGCGCAAGCTTGGCTTGCGGGTGCCCGTTTGATGCCTTAGCGGCGAGCGTATCAAAGGTTTTGCCGAAGCAAAACCTCCCTATTTACGGGCTGCGCACAAGCTTGGCTTGCGGGTGCCCGTATGATGTTTTATAGTTTTCTCTACTTTACTTCACGATCTCTGTGAGCGGTGCGATCCCGATATCATGGGCTGCCAGTGCTGCCCGGATCTTCTCCACGAAAAGCAGCGCCTTCTCGCCGTCACCGTGCACACAGACAGAATCGGCTTCGATGTCGATGTCCCTGCCGGTGATGGTCCGGACCTTCTTCTCCTCGATCATACGGATCACTCTGGCAATGGCCTCGTCCTCATCCGTGATCATGGCGCCCGGCTTCTTCCGGTTCACGAGACTGCCGTCCTCCTCATAGGCGCGGTCCGCAAAAACCTCTGCTGCGACCCGGAGTCCCATGTCCTTCGCCGCCTTGTAAAGATTTCCGCCGGCCAGTGCCATGACAATGAGTGCGGAATCGTAATCCCGGATGCCCTCGCAGATGGCGGCTGCCAGATCATAGTCCTTGGCAGCCATATTGTAAAGCGCACCGTGCGGCTTCACATGCTGCAGCTTCATGCCGTTGGCCTTCACAAAGGCATCCAGTGCGCCCAGCTGATAGAGAACATAGGCTCTTGCCTCCTCATGGCTCACCACCATGTTCCGGCGGCCGAAGCCCATGAGATCCGGAAAGCCGGGATGAGCGCCCACCTGAATGCCGGCGGCCTTTGCGCTCTTAATGGTTTTGTCCATCACCACGGGATCCGAGGCATGGTAGCCGCAGGCAACATTTGCCGAAGAAATCAGCGGAATGATCCGATCATCCATGCCCAATGTATAACGTCCGAAGCTTTCTCCCAGATCACTGTTCAAATCTACCTTTTTCATTGCTTGCTCCTCCCTCTTGATAGCATAATGCCGGGATCATGTCCATTCTGACCCCGGCTGCCAAAAATTTCAGCTCTTCTGTTTATCTCTGTCCCGGATTCTTCGCCGCACCCGCGCCGGAGATGAAGCCCTCGATAAAGCCGGTATCCGCTCTGCCCTCCGTGAAGGCCGGTGCAAACATGATCTTGTACTGGAAATCCAGATTGGTGGACACGCCCATCACCAGGGTCTCATCCAGCGCCGCCCGCATTTTCATAATAGCTGCCTCGCGGTTATCCGCATGCACCAGAATCTTCGCGATCATGGAATCATACTCCGAAGGAATGCTGTAGCCGGTATAGAGTGCGCTGTCCACACGCACGCCGTTTCCACCGGGGAAGTGGAGATGCAGGATCTTTCCGGGGCTCGGCATGAAGTTCTGCTCCGGGATCTCCGCGTTGATGCGGCACTCGATGGTATGGCCGGCGATATGCACCTCCTCCTGCGTGAAGCTGAGGGGCTCTCCCGCCGCAACACGGATCTGCTCCTCCACAAGGTCGCGGTTTGTCTGCATTTCCGTTACGCCGTGCTCCACCTGAATCCGGGTATTCATCTCCATGAAGTAGTATTCGCCGCTCTGATCCACGATGAACTCGATGGTGCCGGCACTGGAATAGCCGGCCGCCTTTGCCGCAAGCACGGCGTCGTTCATCATCTTCTCCCGGGTCTCTGCCGAAATGGCCGGAGACGGCGACTCCTCGATGAGCTTCTGGTGATTCCGCTGTACGGAGCAGTCACGCTCGCCGAGCGCGACAACATTTCCGTAATTGTCGGCAATGATCTGCACCTCCACGTGACGCGGATGCAGAATCAGCTTTTCGATATACATGGTATCGTCGCCGAAGGCATTGGCCGACTCGCGCTGCGCCATGTTGAACTCGTTTTCGAAATCCTCCTCAGACATGCACTCGCGCATGCCCTTGCCGCCGCCGCCGGAGGACGCCTTGATCATCACAGGGAAGCCGATGCCCTTTGCAATCTCCTTCGCCGCCTCTGCCTCATAGACCGGTTCCTTCGTACCGGGTACCACCGGCACCTGTGCCTTCATCATCATGGAACGGGCGGCTGACTTGTTGCCCATCTGATCGATGACATCCGCCTTCGGTCCAATGAAGGTGAGCCCGTTTTCCTCGCACTTCCGTGCAAATGTGCTGTTCTCCGACAGAAAGCCGTAGCCGGGATGCACCGCATCACAGCCCATGTTGATGGCTGCAGAAATGAGACGATCCATATTCAGATAGGATTCCCGGGCCGGTCCCTCGCCGATGCAGATGCGGAGATCCGCGAGACGGACATGCATGGCATCCTTATCCTCTCTGGAGTAGACCGCCACAGAGACAATGCCCATATTCCGGAGGGCGCGGATGATCCGGACCGCGATCTCTCCCCGGTTTGCAATCAATACTCGTTTAAACACTTGCTGCTCTCCTTCTCCCGATCAAAGCTTCTTCACGCGGAAGAGCGGCTGACCGTACTCTACCTTCTGCTCGTTGGATACCAGAACGGCCTCGATCTCACAGTCAAATTCTGCTGTGATCTCGTTCATCATCTTCATGGCCTCCAGGATGCAGACGGTCTCGCCTGCCTTCACGTGATCGCCCACCTTGACATAGGCAGGAATCTCCGGACCTGCTGCAGAATAGAAGGTTCCCACGATGGGGCTTGTGATATTTACCTCATCCTCCTCTTCCGCTGCCGGCAGCGCCGGCTCTACGGGTGCTGCCGTAACCGGTGAAACGGCGGGCGCTGCTGCCACAGCTGCACCGGCAGCCACAACAGGCGGATTGTCCAGCTTACTCATGGTGATCTTGAAATCACCTTCCTTTATGGTCATGGTCTTCAGGGAGCTTGCCTCCAGAATCTTTACCAGTCCTTCAATCTTCTCAAGTTCCATTGTGAATACCTCTCTTTAATTATTATCAAACGGGCTGCGCAAAAGCTTGGCGCTCCTAATCTGTAACGTACAATCTTTCCATTCTCTTTGCGGTCAGGCGGCACTCCAGTACCTCCTTGCAGGGCTTGTGGATCTGATTCCGCATTTCCTGCAGCTCGCGCTCCTCCTCGCGAATCAGCCGCTGGGCCTCGGTCACCGTAATCGGCAGGAAGCGCACCTTGTCGCCGATCCGCCGCTGACCGAGCTTCGGAAGATCCACCGTTGCAACCGTCGCAATCTTCGCATAGCCACCGGTGGTCTGCCGGTCGGACATCAGCACAATGGGCTTGCCGTGGCTCGGTACCTGAATCGCACCGAAGGCGATGCCGTCGGAAATGATGTCAGAGCCCCGCTTCGTCTCAATGAAGGGTCCCTCCAGCCGGAGTCCCATCCGGTCGAAGTCGCTGGTCACGCTGTACTCGTTGTTCAGGAAGGTCTCGATGCCCTTCGCCGTAAACATCTCATGCTGCGGGCCCATCACGACGCGGATGACCTCACTGTCCTTGTCAAACTCGTGAATCGGCAGCTCCCGGGACAGGAAGAAGGGCAGATACTTCCGCCGCTTGATTCGTGTCGAGATATAATCGCCGTCCTGCAGCTTCCGTCCCTTGAAGCCGCCGATGCGGCACTTCAGATTGGTGGAGCGGGAGCCCATGATCACGGGGATCTGCAGATAGTTGGAGAAGGCAATATAGCAGGTTCTGCCGGTTCTGGCGGCACCAAGCTTCAGCACATCTCCCTTGTTCACATAAATTGCCTTGTACATCGGCACCGGATCATCGTTCAGCTCCGGCCGGAAGTCGCCGCCGGTAATGGCTATGATCATGCTGGAGGTGAATTCCAGCGTCGGCCCGATCAGCGTGCACTCGAGCACGGCTTCATTTTCCGGATTGTCCAGCAGCAGATTCGCAATCCGGAAGGAACGTGTATCCATCACGCCGCCAACATTAAATCCCTGGCTCTGGTAGCCCGTACGGCCATAGTCCTGTACCGTCGTCAGCATACCGCCCTTCAAAACTCGAAATCCCATTTACTGCTCTCCTTCATGCACTGTACACTGGTAGCTTCCGTCCTCGACGGCTGCCTTGATGTCCCTGAATTCCGCCTCGGTAATGGAAACGAAGCGGATATAATCCCCGGCCTCCACCAGAATCGGCTTCTCCCTGAGGGGATCGTAGGTCTTCACCGGCGTCAGTCCCATCAGCTGCCAGCCGCCCGGCGAATCCATCGGATAAATGCCGGTCTGGGAACCGCCGATGCCCACCGCACCTGCCGGAATCCGTACACGGGGATTCGCGAGCCGCGGTGTATGGATCCGGGGATCCAGCCCGCCGAGGTAGGTAAAGCCGGGCAGGAAGCCCAGCATATAAATGAGATAATCGGTGCTTGTATGGATCCTGATGACCTCCTCCTCGCTGAGACCCGCGTGGCTCGCAATGGTGCCGAGATCCGGTCCGTATTCCCCGCCGTAGAGCACCGGGATTTCCCAGACCTTCCGGCTGCCGGCATCGAGCTTCACGTCCATCTTCACAATGGCCTCCAGCCGCTTGTGAAGCTCCCGATAGGAAATAACCATGGGGTTGTAGTTTACCAGCAGGGAGCAGTAGGTCGGGATCATATCCACGATGCCCTCGATCTGCTGTGCGCGGATCAGCTTCATGCAGGCCGCAATTCTCTGATTGACCTCCGGGCTGATCACCTGTTCAAATTCGATCAGGAGAGAGGAATCTCCCTCCGATACCACTTTAATATTCTGCATACTTTACTTCCTAAATAGATATAATTCCGAAAAGCACTTATGGACAATGTCTCCGAGCCATACTCGTCAACATTGTCCGAATAAATGCCTATCTTTGATTTATTAATGGAACAGACTTGCCAGATTTCCGAGAGAGGTGATGCCCACATAGCCTGCCAGCACAACCACCAGAATACCCAGTACGAAGAGCGCTGTCGGGTGCTTATAATCCTTGCCCATGATAGACGGCTTCTTGGCTGCGATGAGGCAGATGAGAAGGGCAATCGGGAGGATCAGTCCGTTCAGCGCACCGGCGATCACGAGAAGTCCTGCCGGGCTGCCGGTTACGGCCATGATGATGGTCGAGAAGGCGATAAAGCCGATGATCCAGAGGTTCTCATTCTTGGCAATGGCCGGGCTGAAGGTCTTCAGGAAGGAAACCGAGGTGTAGGCTGCACCGATGATGGAGGTAAGGGCTGCACAAAGGAGCACCAGACCTGCGAAACGATAGCCGATCTCACCGGCACCCTGCCGGAAGGCATCTGCTGCCGGGTTGGAGGCATCCAGTGTTGCACCGGTTACCACAACGCCGAGAACCGCCAGGAACAGGAGCACTCTGACAACGGCTGCCACTACGATACCGATTACGGAGCTGTAGTTTACCTGTCCCATGTTTTCCTCACCGGTAATGCCGGCGTCGATCAGTCTGTGGGCACCGGCGAAGGTGATGTAGCCGCCTACGGTACCGCCGAGCAGTGTCAGAATAGAAGGGAACAGTGCAGAGTAGCCGGATTCCGGAGCGAAGGTATTCTTCAGTGCGGAGCCAACAGGAGGCTTTACCACGAAGATCACCACGAGAATTACCGCGATCATGATGCCGCCCAGCACCTTTACCAGCGTATCCATTGCGCCCTTCGCATTCTTGGAAAGGAACAGGAGGATTGCCAGACCGCCGGCGAGGAAGTAGCCCACTGTGGTGGGAATTCCCAGCAGCGTGTTGAAGCCGAGGGCGCCGCCGCCGACATTTCCGATATTAAACACGAGACCGCCGAGAACGATCAGACCGGAAAGCACGAAGCCAAGTCCCGGCAGCACCTTGTTGGCAACCTCCTGACCGCGAAGGCCGGTGGTGCAAAGCACTCTCCAGATATTGAGCTGTGCAATGGCGGAAAGCAGCAGGGAAGCCAGGATTACGAAGCCGAAGCTTGCGCCGAACTGGCCGGTGAACTTAGAGGTCTGGGTCAGGAAGCCCGGTCCGATAGCAGATGTGGCCATTAGGAAAGCTGCGCCCAGGAGCGCTCCGCTGGATTTTTTCTTCTCACTCATAAGTGTGTACCCCTTTCCGGTAAGGATTCTGCCGGATATCCGTCCGCCTTCGTCCTTTTGGGACTTTCTAATCAAGTCCGTTTGCTGTGTCTCTTATAAATTGCATTATATACATTTCCATCATGGAGTCAAGGGATTTTTTCGGTTTTTTCATTCCTATCGGTTATAGCAGCTAAGCCGCGCCCAATTAAGGACACGGCTTAGCGGACGTATTCCACCGGAATGTCTATAATCATCTGTCTATACCGACTATAGGCGCAGGCTTATCTGTTCATGATCCTTAGCAGCGAGCGCAGGATCCGCCTGTTACTCCACGTCCTGGATGGCCTCATAGCCCTCCTCGCCGGTACGTACCTTGACGGCGCGGACAACATTGTAAACGAAGATCTTGCCGTCGCCGATGTGACCGGTATAGAGTGTCTTCTTCGCCGTCTCAATGACCTTATCCACCGGAATCTTGGAAACAATAACCTCTACCTTTACCTTCGGAAGCAGGGTGGAGTCCACCTTGACGCCGCGGTACATCTCGCTGGAGCCCTTCTGGATACCGGAGCCCATAACCTGTGTCATGGTCATGCCGGTGACTCCCAGCTCATTCAGCGCCTTCTTCAGCGTATCGAACTTGTCCAGACGGCAGATGATGGAAACCTTGTGAATGCCGGTATCATAGGCAGCTCCCTCCACCGGAGCAGTCATGAGCTTTACAGACGCATCCACCTGTGCCGGTGTGGCATTTTCGAAATGCTCCTCACCGAGATCGGTGTTGTCATTCTGATCCATGGTCATGTTGGTAACATCTGTGATGGCAAAGCCGGAATATGCAGAGGTCAGGCCGTGCTCGTGCGGATCCAGACCGTCGATCTCAATATAAGCAGGTACACGAAGTCCGATGAGCTTGTCAATGATTTTGAAGACAATAAACATCGTGATCAGGACATATGCAGCAATGGAAACGAAGCCCAGAAGCTGCAGGCCCAGCTGGTGGAAGCCGCCGCCGTAGAAGAGGCCCTTGCCTACGCCGTCGCCGCCGTTGGAGAAAAGGCCGACGGCAATGGTGCCCCAGATGCCGTTCGCCATATGCACAGATACGGCACCCACCGGATCGTCGATCCTGGCAACATTATCAAAAAACTCTACAGAAAGCACAACGAGAATACCGGCCACGAAGCCAATGATCACGGAAGCGATCGGAGATACGCAGTCGCAGGAAGCGGTAATGGCCACAAGACCTGCCAGCGCGCCGTTGAAGGTCATGGATACGTCCGGCTTGCCGTAACGGAACCAGGTAAAGATCATAGTCGTCAATGTTGCAACGGCTGCTGCCATGTTGGTGGTCATGAAGGCATTGGATGCGGTTGCCGCGTTATCACCGTCTGCCATGGCTGCCGTGGAGCCGCCGTTGAAGCCGAACCAGCAGAACCAGAGGATGAACACGCCCAGCGCACAGGCTGTGAGGTTGTGTCCCGGAATCGCCTTTGCCTTGCCGTTCTTGTCATACTTTCCGATACGGGGTCCGAGCATCCAAGCACCGAGGCAGGCGATCAGGCCGCCAACCATGTGTACTGCAGCGGAGCCGGCGAAATCATGGAAGCCCAGCTGATAGAGCCAGCCGCCGCCCCAGGCCCAGTGACCTGTGATCGGGTAGATGATCAGCGAAATCACTGCAGAATATACACAGTAGGCCTTGAAGTTGGTTCTCTCTGCCATGGAGCCGGATACGATGGTGGCTGCCGTTGCACAGAAAACCGTCTCAAAGATCACATAGCACCAGAGCGGCATGTTCTGCGGCACCACGGAATTCTCTGCGGTGTAGCTGCCGAGAATCATCGGATCGAAGCCGCCGACGATGGGACCTAAGCCCCCGAACATCAGGCCGAAGCCCACAAGCCAGTAGCAGGGTGTGCCGATACAGAAATCCATCATGTTCTTCATGAGGATGTTTCCTGTATTCTTGGCTCTGGTGAGGCCCGCCTCACAGAGAGCGAAGCCCGCCTGCATAAAATAGATGAGCGCCGTTGCAATCAGCACCCAGGTTACGGTTGATACATTGATGTCCATAACTCTCCCCTTTCCTTGATCGAATCCCCTGACGCACAAAGACACCGGCACATTCCGAAAAATGCACCGGCGCCTTTGCCGTTTCGTATTCGCCATGAAACAAAAAAACGCCTGGAAAATTTCTTTTCCAAGCGCCTTTGCTTATGGGCGATATCCTAGCGCAGCGAACCCGCTCTGTCAAATTCTCTGTGGTTATGAATATCATTACTGCTTCATTTTCCGCTTTGCGATGCAGCGATGTGGTTAAACCGCTGCTATGATTTTAAATATCGCGGAATTGGAGTAGGTCACGCTCTCGGTGTGGGCGAAGAGAATCACGCCGTCCGCGGGCGCCGTGATCTCTGCCGCAAGCTCGGCGTCCAGGGCATTGTCGATCTCCGCCAGCAGCTGTCCCTTCAGCACCCGCTCTCCCGGCTGCACATGGCCATGGAAGAAGCCGGCCCGGGGCGCACGCACGGTGACAATGTCTTCGCCGCCCACGATGCGGGCCTCCACCGGCTGAAAATGACTTTCCCCCTGCAGCTCCTCCTGCGTCATGCCGCAGAGCAGTCCTGTCTCTGTCATAAAATGAAGAATGGACGCAATGGCCTCCTGACTGCTTTCCCGGTTTACCGTCTCCGTATTCGTGGTGTAGAAGGAAAATGCCTCGGTTTCCCATATCTGCCAGTTATAGTTCAGCGTCGTGGTATCGAAGGGCCGGGGCTCCCGGACCATCACATAGGGAAGTCCGAACTTCGCCGCCAGCGCCGGATTTTCGAAGCCCGTCTTCATCATCCGGATATGCGGCATAAAGGAGCCCTTCATATAGAAGGACGCAAACTGAATGCCCATCCGGTAGTCCTTGATGCCCTCAAAGATACCGGCCGCGATCCGCTGGGTGGTCTCACCCTGGTCATAGCCCGGGAACATCCGGTTGATGTCCGTATTGTCGATGGACCAGAAGCGCTTCTTGATGTTCATGGAGGCGGGATTCGCGCAGGGAATCACCAGGATCTCCTTCCCCGGCGCAAGCTTCCCGTCAGCCTCCAGCGCCTTCAGCCTCGCCACGAGATGCGCCGCCGTATACATCTGCTGATACTCGTTGCCGCGCAAACTGCCGATGATGCAGAGCGCCTTCTCGCCGCTGCCGAAGCGGAAGCCCTCCACCTTGAATTCATCCCGATAGAGGGAGTGAAATGAGTACACCGTAAATTTCTCCATGTCTGCCTCCCCTTACTGCTTCAGAATCCGGGCCATGAGCGAGCCCACCTGCACCACCGGATATTCCCGGGTCGTAAACAGGAGTCCGTCATGCTCTGCCGTCACCGCACAGAGCTCCCGGCCGGAAAGCGGATCCACCAGCGCACCGAGACGCATACCCGCGTGCACGTGCGTGCCTACCTCCTGCTCCTTCACAAAGATCCCCGAGGCCGGTGCATTCAGAAAGTCCACGCCGTCCGGCTGATTGCTGACCAGCGGCTTCCGCACCGCACAGTCCTCGCCCTGCCAGATGCCCATCCGCTTCATGGTATGCAGGATGCCGTCCACGAGCTGCAGACCGTACTCCCGCGTGATGCGCATGCCTACACCCATTTCCACCACCAGCGTCGGCGTATTCCGGCTGTTCAGACTGTAGGCCAGTGTCGATTCCAGCACCGTCGCATTCTGGTGCACCCAGATAAAGTCCACATTCATCATGGCCGCATAGGGCAGGAGACGCTTCTCGTGGAGCTCATTGATGCGGATCTGCGGCATTTCCGTCAGGAAAATGTTGCTGGCATGAATGTCCACCACGAGGTCCGAGCCGCAGAGGTCCTTCAGGATCTCGTCCGCGATATGCTCATTCATGTCGCCGTCCTCTGCGCCCGGGAAAATCCGGTTCATGTCGAGATCAAAGCCGGGCAGCCCCCGCATGATGGTGTCAATGCCCAGCGGATTCATGGCCGGGTAAATGTCTACGGTGCCGCAAAGCTTCTCCGGCGCCGCCTGCAGTCGGCGCGACAGCTCATAGGCCACAAACTGGCCCTCCAGCTCATCGCCGTGCACGCCGGTAACGATGGAGATCCGCTTTCCGCTGCCGTTTTGAATCCGCTGCTTACGGATCATCAGGCTTTCGCAGACCGGAAGCTCCACACTCGTGATCGTCTCTATCATGATGTCTTCTCCTCTGATGTATAAACCTTAACCTCTACCCGCTGACACTGGCTGGCCCCGCCGTAGAAAACGCCCTGGCTGATCCGGCAGTCGGAAAAGTCCCTTCCGCAGGCAATCCGCACGTGCTGATCCGAGACCGCGCAGTCATTGGTCGGATCCAGACCGTACCAGAAGCCGCCGAGCGCCGCCTCCACCCAGGCATGACTCTCGCCCTCGCCCCGGAGCATGCCGGTGACATAGCGGGCCGGAATTCCCTTCAGGCGCAGCAGACTCAGGAAAATGTGCGCGTAGTCCTGACAGACACCCGCGCCCCGCTCCATCGCCTCCTCCGCCGTGGTGCTCACATCCGTCGCCGCCTTCTGATAGCGGAAACGGCGGTGCAGGGCATGCAAAAGCGCCGCAGCAAGCTCCGCCTGCCGCAGCACCTCTGCAGCCGGCTTCGACACCGCCGATGCCGCCGTTTCTCCGGCTGCTGCCGGCATTTCCCTGCCGGTCATCGCCGCATCAAAATCCGCCAACCAGTCCGTAATGTGCTTTCCCGGACATGTCAATGCCGTCGCATAGCGGAAAATGCCGTATTTCTCCGGCCGCACCGCCTCCTCGGGATACAGTGTGATGCCGGCCTCCGGAAGCAGCAGGCTGTGCCCGGCAGCTCCGGCCGAAGACATTTCCCCGGAAAGCAGCCGCGCCTCGCCCGTCAGCTCGACAGAAAACGCCTCATGACTTTCCTGCAGTACGCCAAGAAGCTCCCGGTTGCCGAAGGCATCCCTGGATTCCCAGTGCAGCCCGGCCGGAAGCAGTTTCGTTTCCAGCGCCGTGATGTGCTGCCGGAGATTGGATTCCGGCAGACACTTCAGCGTGTAATGATGGCCCTGTACCGGGCCGCTGAATATAAGCTCCATCCGATAACGGAAGCTAAGCTGTTCGTTCATATCATATTTTTCCGCCTCACAGGCTCTCTACCGCCCGGATGATGCCGAGATAGTCCGGCTCCGGAAGTGACGCGTCCATCAGCAGCTTCTCCAGCTGCTCCGGTGCATAGGAAAGTCCCGAGCGCTTCAGGCGGGATGCAAGACGCATCACGAAGCGGCGGATCTCCTCCCGGCCCACACGGAGCCGCGCATAGAGGTCGACACGCTCCACCCGGCGGCCGGTCACGAGGATGTCGCGCACCTGCACGTCGTCAATGGAATCGTCGGCGCTGCCCCAGAAGGCCACGATGTTGTCCATCACCTTCTGCAGCTCCATCATGGGCGCATCGGACACGGCGGCCCGCTGCATTTCATAGAGCGCCAGCTGCACATAGCAGAGCGTCTCGGTGCCCAGCATTTCACGCAGCACGATGGCATCGTCATAAGCCCGCTGCAGGTTGCTGGCGATGGAATCCGGATTCTCCCGGTCATAGCAGTAGCGGCGGAGGAAGTCCTCCTTATCTGTATAGATATCCGGAATCTCCAGCTGCGCACAGAACTCCTGGTGAATGTCCTCCGGACCGTCTATCATTTTATCATAATACTTTGAGAAAAAGCGAATGGTTGTGTATACACGCTCGGTGTAGCGGCCCAGCCACAGAATGCTGTCCTTCTGCTCTAGTGAGATAATACCCATGTGTCCTTAAATCCTCCTCCCTGAGATGAGTTTACGATGAATGAATCCGGATTGGTGGAGTAGCGGGTGAGACCGCTCTTCCATACTCTGGCCTCGTCGCTCATCAGCACGAAGGCACGGAGATCCGCCTTTCTGGGCACCAGTCCCTCCCTGTCCATGATATCGATATCCTGGAAATCAATGACCTCCTGCGCGATAAAGCGCCGCGGCTCCCGCTTGAGAAGTGCAATGAAGTCCTCCTTCTCCTGCTTCGTCATCTTGTTGGCGAAGACCACGCCGTAGCCGCCGGCCTCTGCCACATCCTTCAGCACCAGCCGGTCAAAGTGCTCCAGTACGAACTTCATATCGTCCGCATAGTACGGAAGATAGGTCGGCGCATTCTTGAGGATCGCCTCCTCTCCGAGATAATACTTGATCATCTTCGGCACGAAGTAATAGATGCCCTTGTCATCCGCCACACCGTTGCCGGGTGCATTCATGATGGCCACATTTCCCTTCTTGTATACATCGTAAATGTGGGGAATGCCGATGAGGGACTCCGGGTTAAAGTTCAGCGGGTCCAGATACTCCGTGGAGATTCTGGAGTACACCACACCCACCTGCTGCTTCCGGCCGGAGTAGTCCACGAAGTAGAGATGATCGTTCTCCACCGTGAGCTCATGTCCGTTTACCAGCACGGCGCCGGTCTGCTCGGCAAGATAAGAATGCTCGAAGTAGGCGGCATTGTAACGGCCCGGTGTCAGGATGACGGGAATGCCGCCGGTGCTGACGTAGTCCATCACCTGCCGGAGCAGCTTCGGATAGTCCCGGTTGTCTGCAATGGGCACCTCATGGAAGGTCTTCGGTGATGCGCGGCGCTCCAGATCCCGGGCGATCAGCGGATAGGAGGCACCGGAGGGAACACGGAGGTTATCCTCCAGAATATACCACTCATTGTCCTTGCCGAGCACCAGATCGATGCCCGCGATATGCGTGCTCACCGACTTCGGCGGCGTCACATCCTCGCACTGCGCCATATAGCCGCTGCCGGCATAGACAAACTCCTCCGGCACCACGCCGTCCTTGATGATCTTCTTATCATGATAGATGTCCTGAATAAAGCAGTTCAGCGCGGTTACTCTCTGCTTTAAGCCCTTCTCCAGATAATCAAACTCCTTCTTTTCGATCACTCTGGGAATCGGATCAAAGGGAAAAAGCTGCTCATGAAAAACATGATTTTTATAAATGCCGAATTTCACGCCGTAGCGCGCGAGCAGCTCGTTGATGCTCTCCTTTCGATTGAGCAGCTGAAGCTTCGAAAAATCCATATGCGTTTCCTCCCCCGAAATCTCACTGAATACGCGGCCCGGCATCATCGCCGCATTTTTCACGATGCTGCCGGACAATATACAAAAAGACGCACAGAGAAAGCCTCTGCACGTCCTTGTACGCCTTTATTGCCTTGCCCGGATTTCTGCCGCTGACGTTGCCGGGTAATTGTCCTCATTATCTCGAAGATGCCGCCTTCTGTCAAATTCC